>JAFGJA010000133.1 GCA_016929355.1 Anaerolineae bacterium
CCGAACCCTGCGGCAAACGGTTAAACAGGCATACGGGGTTGAAGCCAGTGCTGTTTGCGCCAAACCGTTCCCTAACATGGGCGAGGGGACCATGACCCACGCAAGTGGAGAACCGCAAGGTAGCTTGACTGATGCAACGAGTGTTAGTTTTGGACAAGAACGAAGAACCGTTGATGCCCTGCCACCCGGCGCGGGCGCGACAACTGCTCAAGAAAGGGCGAGCCGCCGTGTATCGCCGCTACCCGTTCACGATCATGATCACAGATCGAGAGGGCAGTTATACGCAGCCGGTGCAGGCCAAAGTCGATCCCGGCAGCCGAACGAGTGGGATCGCGTTGGTGGCGCAGTTCAAGCGCGGCTTGCGTTGTATTTGGGCGGCTGAAATGACCCATCGGGGCTGGCAAATACGAGATAACTTGCTCAAGCGGCGGCAATTGCGGCGGGGTAGGCGCAGCCGGAAAACGCGCCACCGACAAGCACGTTTCAACAACCGCCGTAGACCGGCAGGGTGGCAGCCACCGAGTCTACAAAGCCGCGTGGACAATATCGCCACCTGGCTCGTGCGCCTGTATCGCTTCGCATCAGTCGATAGCATCAGCCTGGAATTGGCAAAATTCGACACACAAGCGCTGGCGAATCCAGAAATTGATGGCGTGGAATACCAGCGCGGCACATTGTTTGATTATGAAGTGTGGGCATACCTGCTCGAAAAATGGGGGCGCAAGTGCGTGTATTGTGGCGCGGAGAACGTACCATTGGAAAAGGAACACATCGTTCCCAAGTCACGCGGCGGCAGCAATCGTGTATCCAACCTGACCGTTGCCTGTCACCCCTGCAACCAGGAGAAAGGCAACCTCACCGCCGAGGAATTTGGTTTTCCACACATCCATGCGCAAGCGAAACGGCCACTCAAGGATGCAGCAGTCAACGCAACCCGGTGGGCGTTGTGGCGCTGGTGCGACGGGACCGGACTACCCATTGAAGTCGGCACAGGGGGATGCACGAAGTACAATCGCACGCAGCAGGGGTATCCTAAAACGCATTGGATCGATGCGGCGTGCGTGGGCGCATCGGGCGAGCATGTTTACATCGCCTCAAACCATGCTCCCTTGCTCATCCAGGCTGCTGGACGCGGATCGCGGCAGATGTGCCGCATGGATCGGTTCGGTTTCCCGCGCACGAAGCCCAAACAGTTCAAACGGGTCCACGGTTTCCAGACCGGCGATAGGGTCAAAGCGGTTGTCACCAGAGGCAAGAAAGCCGGGACTTATGTCGGGCGGATTGCCGTTCGTGCCTCTGGTAGTTTCAATATCACGGCAGCAGCAGGCACGGTTCAAGGTATTCGTTACACCTATTGCACTCTGATACAGAGGATAGACGGTTATGCATACTCTTTTCTCTCGGCTGTGGACTGAAGTCCACGTCTCAACAAAAGCCGTTTTCCTCCCCATAGATCAATCCAGGGGTACTCAAACGGAGGGTTTTGATGAAAACGTGCCCGTTTTGCGCATTTGAGAATCGTGAAGGCGTTTTCTTCTGCGAAGATTGTGGTCAGCCATTTGTCGGCGAGCAGAGCGCAATGGCAACTACCAAACTGGCTGCGCAGGAAGAAAGGACGACTCCAGGGCGTATGACGTGGGGCACGGCCCGTTTTAATCCGCGATCTTCCATCATGATCCGGGTGCGTGATTTCGAAGAACCGGTTAGCCTGTTACCCAAAGATGAAATTTTGTTGGGGCGTTCGGATGCGCATTCCGATCAACTGCCGGACTTTGATATGGCCCCGTTTGGCGCGGCTGAACATGGGGTTTCCCGCCGCCATGCGGTAATTAAGCGTGGTGAAGATACCCTGATGTTGGTCGATTTAGGCAGTACGAATGGAACCCATTTGAACGGTCAACGCTTGATACCCGAACAGCCGCGCGTTTTGCGTGATGGTGATGAGATTCGAATGGGCCGACTAGTCTTGCATATCTTTTTCAGATCATAGGGTGATGTTATTATGCATTCTATTCTTGTACACGTCGCTAACGAAGAGCCGGTCTTGGCGGAAGTTGAGGAATTGCCAAGTACAACAGATCAAGCCGTCTATTGTATCAACCCGCGCAAGCGCGATGGCAAAGAATTACATTATGTGTTGACCGAGGTCCAGACGATTATCATTCCCTGGCATCGCATCAATTTTATTGAGATCATGCCATCGGGTGATGACGAAGAAATTATCAGTCCATTCGCTGATTAAGGGTTAAAACCTCCCAGAATGGGGAGCTACAGCGAGAGACAATCAACAAGTACACTTGGAGATAACCAGCCATGTCGGGAAAACCACCGCGTCCTATTCCGCGTGATGCTAAACGTATTTTGGTCGTGGATGACGAAACACGGATGATTGGCTTCATCCGCATGAATCTTGAGTTGGAAGGGTATCAGGTGCTAGAGGCCCATAATGGCCTGGAAGCGCTGGAAGTGATCCGCACACAACTGCCGGATTTGGTCCTCTTAGACGTGATGATGCCGGAGTTGGATGGGTTTGAAACGCTGCGTATGCTGCGCGAGTTTTCAACGATTCCGGTCATTATGCTCACCGCGAAAGGTGAGGAGGATGACAAGGTGTATGGCCTGGAACTGGGCGCGGATGACTATGTAACCAAACCGTTTGGATCGCGCGAGTTATCCAGCCGGGTTCGCGCGGTCTTGCGCCGGGCGGAGATGCCGACGGCTTCACCGGATGAAGCCGTCCTCAAGATCGATGACCGGTTGAGCGTGGATTTCAACCGGCGCGAGGTGATCGTGGCGGGGGAGCATATCAAGCTCCGCCCCACCGAATACCGGCTGCTGTACCATTTGATTGAAAATGCCGGGTGGACTGTACCTCACGAGCAGCTTTTGGCGAAGGTGTGGGGGTATGAATACCGCGACGAAACCCATTACGTGCGGCTCTATGTCAATTACTTGCGGGAAAAGATCGAAGAAGACCCCTCAAATCCCAAGTATATTCTGACGGAGCGTGGTGTAGGTTATCGTTTTTTTGATTTTAAGAACGAAGCAGACTAAGGCGGATTAATCTTCTCTTTGAGGAGGGTGTTGTGTCGAATCTGTACAAAATCATTGTCACCGGCCCTTTTAACTCCGGCAAGACCGCGTTTATCGGCACGATTTCGGATATTGAAGTTGTGACCACCGAACGCAAGATCACGACTGAAGATCGCGGCATTAAAGCCGAAACCACTGTGGCGATGGATTATGGGCGGGTGGAACTGGATGGCCGTATTTTGCACCTGAATGGGACGCCTGGTCAGGCCCGGTTCGACTTCATGTGGGAGATTTTGGCGCGGGAAATGAACGGGTTTATCGTGTTGGTGGACAGCACCGATCCCCCCTCATTCCCGGATGCGGCAGACTTGATCAAGCTGTTTTCCGAGTTTCATGAAGTGCCATATCTGGTTGTCGCCAATAAAACCGATCTGGATGGTGCGGTGAGTCTGGCAGAAGTGCGCCGCCGCATGAATCCCGGCGACAATATCACCGTTATGCCCTGTGTGGCGACGCAAAAAACCAGCGTGCGGCAGGTGTTGTTGCAAATCATTGAATTGATCGACAAAAGCCGCAACGCCTGATTATTCAGGCTGGCGACAGCCTGACCGGATCACATAAACAGGATGTATAGCAGGGGGCGATGGCACATCAGCCAAGCGCCCCTGATTGTTTTGTGTGGCCTGTCATTCGGCTGAGGAAGCGGGCCAGTCCTTGAGCGCATCAAGCGCGGCCTGCGCTGAAACGCGCTGCGGTTCGGTCCAATCGTCTTCTGTGACCATGTTGGTAAGATGGACATGAACGGCGGTTTTTTCATCAGCCGCGAGACTGTCCCACGCCGCGCGGATTTTTTCAACATCCCGGCTGAGAAGCTGTGACCAGAATACGTGTGGATCGGCCATTGTTTTCCTCTTTGCTACAACTCAAATTTTGCCCGTAGACGCGCATAATTGGCTTCGAAGGAAGCGAGCAATGTGGCTTTATCATCGGGCGGCAAATAGCTGGCGCGCACCGCGTTTAGGCCAGTCTGTTCCAGTTGGTCCAATGTCAGGCCACAATCCAATACGGCGTGAATGTACTCATCGTTGAGCGTGGTGTTGAACAGCGCCGGATCATCCGAGTTGATCGTGACCATCGCTCCCGCTTCGATCAGTTGGCGCAGGGAGTGTTCCGCGTAAGAGGAGTACACATTCAGGCAAAGATTACTGGTCGGGTTGACTTCGAGCGGAATTTGATGCTCGACCAAGTAATCGACCAGTGCCGGGTCTTCGACAGCACGCACGCCATGCCCGATCCGTACTGCGTTGAGCGCGCGAAGCGATCCCCAGACGCTTGCCGGTCCAACAGTTTCCCCGGCGTGCGGATTTCCTGGTAGTCCTTTGGCTTTTGCCACGCTAAAGGCTTCTGCAAATAATTCCGGTGGGAAGCCAATTTCCGGCCCGCCGAGGCCCAACGCCACTACCCCGCCCGCTTGCGCCGCTGAGGAGGTGAGCCATTTTACTAAGGTCGGGGCTGTCTCAGGCTGGCCGCGCATGATGTCGGGAATCCAGCGCATGTCAACACCCCATTCCTGTTTGGCTTGATCACGTCCCGCGTTGATCGCGTTGAGCAGATCGGCAAATGTCAGGTTTTTGGTCGGATCGCCCACATGGGAATAGGGTGTCCAGGTGACTTCCGCGTAGCGAATATTATTCTTCGCCATGCTGCGCCCGTATTCATACGTAATGCGGGTGAAATCTGCCGGTGTGCGCAAACACTGGCTAATGGCTCTAAAAATCGCGATGAAGTGATTGAAGTCACGAAATGTGTACCAGTCGGTAACTTCCTCAATGGTGGAAACGGGCAGTTCGACGCCATGTTGGGCAGCGAGATCAAGCAGTGTTGCCGGTTGGACCGTGCCTTCCAGATGAACGTGCAGTTCGGCTTTGGGCAGCGCGCGGACGTAATGGCGAATGCGATCTAGCTGTATCTGGTCAGCCTGTAACATTACGCCTCTCCCGCTTCGGCTGTTGTGTCGTCAGCATCGGGCGTAGCTGCTTGCTGCTGATGCTGGATGGCCGCGCCGATGAAGTCACGGAATAATGGGTGGGGGCGATTGGGGCGACTCTGAAATTCGGGATGAAATTGGCTGCCCATCATAAACGGGTGATCGGTGATCTCTAACACCTCGACCAGATGACCATCGGGACTGAGGCCGCTAAATTCGGCCCCGGCTGCCTCGAATTGTTCGCGGTAAGCATTGTTGAACTCGAAGCGGTGACGATGACGCTCGCTAACCATATCCGTGCCGAAGGCTTCCGCCGCTTTGGAACCGAGTTTTAGCGCGCAGGGATACACGCCCAACCGCATCGTGCCGCCCAGATTGGTGACGCTGTGCTGATCCGGCATCAGATCGATGACGGGATGTTCGCAGCCCGTATCATATTCGGTGCTGTTAGCATCTTCCAATCCTAATACATTGCGCGCAAATTCAACGCTCATCACCTGCATTCCCAGGCAAAGTCCCAGGTACGGAATCTGGCGCGTGCGGGCGAAGTGCGCCGCCAGAATTTTTCCTTCCACGCCGCGATAGCCAAACCCGCCGGGTACGACAATACCGCTCACCGTTTCCAATACATCCCAACATCTGTCTTTTTCCAGATCGCCGGAATAGACCCACTCGATTTCTAGTTTGTGATTATGGAACACGGCGGAATGAGAAAGCGCCTCTTTGACGCTCATATAAGCGTCGTGCAGTTCAACATATTTACCCACAATGGCAATGCGCACCGAGGTTTCGAGCGCGCCCATTTTCTCGACCCATGCGCGCCATTCAGTCAGATCGGGGGCTTGGGCTTTCAACCCAAGCTGTTCGACTACATAATCGCCTAATCCGGCATCTTCCAAAACCAACGGCACATCATAGATATTGTTGGTAGTTTCGAGCGGAATTACCGCCTCTTTATCAACATCGCAGAACAGCGCGATCTTGTCGATTAAATCCTGGCTGACCGGGTGATCGGTGCGCGGGATGATGATCTGGGGCTGGATACCGATGCCGCGCAGTTCGCGGACGCTGTGCTGGGTGGGCTTGGTTTTGAGTTCGCCCGTTGCGCCGATGTGCGGCAAAAATGTGACATGCACATAGAGCGTATTTTCGCGGCCCACGTCAGCGCGCATCTGGCGGATTGCTTCGAGGAAGGGTTGGCTTTCGATGTCGCCCACTGTGCCGCCCACTTCCACAATGACCACATCCGGTTCGCTGTCTTTTTTGCCGACGAGCGCGATCCGGCGTTTGATCTCGTTGGTGATGTGCGGGATCACCTGAATCGTGCCGCCGAGATAATCGCCCCGGCGTTCTTTATTGATGACTTCAGCGTAAATCTGGCCGGAGGTCACGTTGCAGGTATGGTCAAGATTTTCGTCGGTGAAACGCTCGTAATGGCCGAGATCAAGATCGGTTTCCGCGCCATCGACAGTCACGAAGACCTCACCATGCTGGTAAGGACTCATTGTGCCCGGATCAACGTTGAGATACGGATCGAGTTTCTGGATCGCTACTTTCAAACCGCGCGCTTTGAGCAAGCGTCCAATCGCGGCGGCGGTGACGCCTTTACCGACGGAACTGACAACGCCGCCGGTACAGAAGATGTACTTTGGCATGGGGCCTCCCAATACACTACTCCCAATACAAAAAGAGCGACGGGGAGCCGGTGATGGTGGTCACTGCACTCCCCGTCGTTTTGGTGTTAAACGCGGTTATAAACGTGGATGGATAATGATAGTTTGTTCGATTAGACCAATTTTTCAAGGTCGTCCGCAGCACGCTTCATATCCAGAAAAACCAGGCCCAACTTGGCGCTTTCGCGGACGAGCGCGGTTAAAACAGCTTCTTCACCGACTGACATCAGGATCACGAAGCCACTGTCGCCACGCACGTATACTTGATCCAACAGACCGCGCCCCAGTTCGGACGAGATGCGCTCACCAAGCGAAAGCATCGCCGCCGACATTGCGGATACACGATCTTCTTCAACGCCTGCCGGGAGGGATGAGGCCATGATCAACCCATCCACACTGACAACGGCGGACGCTTCAATATCAGGGGTACCAGTTTGTAAATCGCGCAAACGATCAACCATTAATTCTGTCCGCGATTTCGCCATGGAACGCACTCCTTTCCCATGAGGGGAACCTGGTAGTAAGACAGTCTCAAATCAATTTTACTAGGACATTGGATAACTGCAAGTCTATTGCAGGCAAATTATACCATACGGCGCGGGATATACCCATCCAAAAGTGAGGGGATTTTTGTGTTGGTCAGCGCCGAACAGCCTTCCCATATTAAGCAGGTCACAGTAGACTGTGTTTATTGTACACCAAAATTCATTTCGATCTAAGGGAGATATGAACGATGTACGCTATTGAGACTGTTTTTGAGTTACAAAACGAATTAGGCGAAGGCCCTTTGTGGAACCCTGTCGAAAATATGTTGTATTGGGTGGATATTATGGGTAAGCGCTTTTTTCGGCATACACCCGGCACAGCGAATTACGAAGCATTTGATCTCGATACGCAGCCCGGTTGCCTGGCGTTTATTGAAGGGGGCGGGTTGGCGCTGGGCGTGACTGAGGGATTCGCCATCTGGCGCGAGGGGAAACTGACTTATCTGGAAAATGAAGCCTACCAACCCGCCGGACGCTTTAATGATGGCGCAGTGGATCGGGCCGGGCGTTTTTGGGCAGGTACGATGAGCCGTGAGCCGGAAAATTATCTTTTCCGATTGGATGCTGATGGGTCGGCGCAGGTGATGCAAGACAAAGTTATCACATCGAATGGCATTGGCTGGAGTCCCGATAACAAAACCATGTACTATTCCGATTCGGGGGGTGGGGGGATCGTCTATGCGTATGATTTTGATCTGGCGAGTGGGACGATCAGCAACCGGCGAACCTTTCTCCCACCAACCGGTACGGCGGCCAAAGCCGATGGTTTGACGGTGGATGCTGAAGGTACACTGTGGGTCGCGTTCTGGAATGGCTGGAGAGTCGCTCGTTATGATCCTGATGGTGTCTTGATGGCCGAGATCAAAATGCCAGTCCAGAGGCCGACAAGCTGTATGTTTGGCGGGGCCGATTTGAGCGTATTGTATATAACCTCTGCTTCAATCGATATGGATCGCACCGAACAACCGCTTGCCGGGGCACTGTTTAGCATCCAGACGGATACAAAGGGGCTGCCGGAGCCGTTTTTTAAGCTCAATGCGGCTGTTTCGGATTGATTTCGGGTGATTTTGCGACCCTTATCTTAAATATGTTAATATCATTTTATTGAGATTAGCCTCATCAAGAGCGATTGAGGGACCCGGCCCGATGACATCGCGGCAACCCTGGTGGAAGTTCACACTGCATGAACCATCAGATGGTGCCAAATCCGGCAGAGGTGCATCTAAACTGATGTACGACTCTGGAAGATGGGGGGCCACAGCACTGTGCAAACATTGTGCCCCTTGTGATGAGGAGGGGCATTTTTTTGTGTGTATGATAGGAGAGAGCGCATGAGCGAGGATAAATACCACTTTACCAACCGCCGTTATCTGGATGCTATCGCTGATCACGTCTTGATCTACGATGGCGCGATGGGCACAAGCATCCAACGGTATAACCTGACCGCCGAGGACTTTGGCGGCGAACAGTATAACGGTTGCAATGACTATCTGGTCATCACCCGGCCTGATGTGATCGAGGCGATTCATGCCTCATTTCTGGCGGTGGGCAGCGAAGTGATCGAAACCGATACCTTTCGCTCGAACCGGCTAACGTTGGGCGAATATGGCTTAGGTGATCAGGTGTTGGACATTAACCGGGCCGCCGCCGAGATCGCGCGCCGCGTGGCAGATCGTTACGCCGAGGAAACCGGGATGCCGCGTTTTGTGGCGGGCAGCATCGGGCCATCGGGCAAACTGCCGAGTTCGGATGATCCCGATCTGAGCAACATCACCTTTTATGAGTTAGCTGATCTGTTTTACGAGCAGGCGCAGGGATTGGTCGAGGGTGGGGCGGATGTGCTGCTGGTCGAAACGAGTCAGGATATTCTCGAAGTGCGCGCGGCGGTGGTTGGTATCAATTGCTATTTTGCGGATGCAGGTGTGCAGGTTCCATTACAAGTACAGGTCACGCTCGATACAAGCGGACGTATGTTGTTCGGCACGGACATTGCCAGCGCCTTGACCACGCTCGAAGCGCTGCCAGTTGACGTAATCGGGCTGAATTGCTCCACCGGGCCGGAACACATGGCGACACCGATCAAGTATCTGACCGAACACAGCACCAAACCGATCAGTGTTTTACCGAATGCGGGCTTGCCGATCAACGTCGATGGTGAGGCCGTGTATCCAATGCAGCCGGACCCGTTCGCGGCGATGTTGGGCGAATTTGTCGATTGGGGTGTGAATGTGGTTGGCGGCTGCTGTGGTACGACGCCCGAACACCTTGAAAAATTGATCCTGCGCGTGAAGGGTGATCCCACCGCCAAACGCGAACCGCTTCAGCGCGAACCCTTGAGCGAACCCGCCGCGTCAAGCGGGATGCGCGCGATGGATTTGCAGCAGACGCCGCCGCCGACGTTGATCGGGGAACGGGTGAACAGTCAGGGGAGTCGTAAGATCAAGCGCTTGCTACTCGAAGACGATTATGATGGGATCGTGCAGGTCGCGGAGCAGCAGGTCGAAGCGGGCGCGCACATTCTCGATGTGTGTGTCGCGCTGACTGAACGGCCTGATGAAGTCGAACAGATGAAAACCCTCGTCAAGAAACTGTCGATGAGTGTCGAAGTGCCGTTGATGATTGACAGCACCGAGGCGGATGTAATCGAAGCGGCGTTGAGTCTGTATCCGGGGCGTGGACTGATCAACAGTATCAATCTCGAAAACGGGCGCGCACGAATTGACGCGGTGCTGCCCATCGCTAAAAAACACGGCGCGGCGGTGGTCGCGCTGACGATTGACGAGATCGGCATGGCGAAAACGGCGCGGCGTAAACTTGAGGTTGCGCAGGCGATCTATGAGATTGCAATCAACGAATACGGATTGAAACCGGGAGATTTGATCTTTGACGATCTGACTTTCACCCTGGCGACGGGCGATCAGGAGATGGCGGGCAGCGCGGTTGAAACCATCGAAGGGATCAAACTGATCAAAACGGAATTGCCCGGTGTGCTGACGTCGCTTGGCGTGAGCAATGTCAGTTTTGGCCTCAGCAAAGCGGCGCGCGCGGTGTTGAACAGCGTTTTTCTCTATCACTGCGTTGAGGCGGGTCTGGATATGGCGATTGTCAATCCGGCGCACATCACGCCCTATGCTGAAATTCCCGACGCGCAGCGCAAACTGGCTAATGCGCTGATCTTCAACGAACATCCCGACGCGCTGGCGGATTACATCCAATATTTCGAGGAACATGATGTGGCAGTGGGTGGCGAGGATCAGGTCGATCCCACCGAGGGTATGAGCGCCGAAGAAGCGCTGCATTGGCAGATCGTCCACCGCAAAAAAGAGGGCGTCGAAGCGCTGATCGATGACTGCCTGACGCGGCAGGACGCGGTTATTGTGCTGAATACGGTGCTGCTGCCCGCGATGAAAGAAGTCGGCGATAAGTTCGGCGCGGGTGAATTGATTCTGCCGTTTGTGCTGCAAAGCGCCGAAGTCATGAAAAAATCGGTGGCGTATCTCGAAAATTTCCTTGAGCGCAAGGAAGGCACAACCAAAGGCACGGTGGTGCTGGCGACGGTCTACGGTGATGTGCATGACATCGGGAAAAATCTTGTCAAAACGATTCTCTCCAACAACGGCTATACGGTGATCGATCTCGGCAAACAGACGCCCGCTAACGTGATCATTGATGCGGCGGTGGAACACAACACCACCGCAATTGGGTTAAGTGCGCTGCTGGTCAGCACGTCCAAGCAGATGCCGCTTATTGTGAATGAACTCGCGCGGCGCGGTTTGGATTTCCCGGTGTTGATCGGCGGCGCGGCGATTAATCGCGCGTTCGGGCGGCGCATCCTGTTTTTGGAAGACACGGGTGAACCGTATGCGCCGGGAGTCTTTTATTGTAAAGATGCGTTTGAAGGCTTGGGTGTGATGGATCAGCTTATCGTGCCGGAAAAGCGCGAGGAACTGCTCGAACGCATCACCGCCGAAGCCTATGCCGAGGCGGGGAAGAAACGTCCGGTGGTGAAAGATCGCCGTAAAGCGGGGCAGCGCTCCACCGTTGAATCTGCGCCGGATATTCCCGCACCGCCATTCTGGGGTGCGCGTGCTGTATTGGATATTCCGCTTGATTCGGTGTTTCCCTATATCCACAAGCCGGAATTGTTCCGTTTGAGTTGGGGCGCGAAGAATAAGCAGGGCGCGGAATGGGCGCAGTTGCAAACGGAATTTGAAACGCGGCTCGAACGCATGAAAAAAGAAGCGTTGACCGATGGCTCGTTGAAACCGCAGGCGGTGTATGGTTATTTCCCGGTGCAGTCTGACGGGGATGATCTCGTGCTGTACGATCCCGATCTGTATGCCAACGAAAACCAATTGAGCGAAATCGGGCGCTTTGCCTTCCCGCGCCAACCATCAGGGGAGTATCTCTGTTTGGCGGATTACTTCGCACTGGTTGGTGGGAATCGTGTGGATGTGTGCCCGTTGCAGGTGGTGACGGTGGGGCAGGCGGCAACGGCAAAATTTGATGCCAAACAAGCCGAAAACGAATACACCGAGGCGTACTATTTTCATGGGTTGGCGGTGCAAACGGCGGAGGCCACCGCGACGTATATGAACCGGCACATTAACCGCGAATTGGGTATTCCGGTGGAGCGCGGCAAGCGCTATAGCTGGGGGTATCCCGCGTGTCCTGATCTGGATGATCATGTGGTGGTGTTTAAACTGCTGCCTGCTGAGGAAAAATTGGGGATGTCGCTCACCGCAGCGTACCAACTCGTGCCGGAGCAGTCCACTGCTGCGCTGGTGGTGCATCATCCCGCCGCAAAATATTACAGTGTGGGCGTTTCGCGCACGGAACAACTGGCGAACGCATAATAGTAAAAAGATTGAACCGCAAAGGACGCTAAGAACGCAGAGAGTTTTAACAAAAGAGAGATTCTTAACTCTCCATAAATTTTATCCCTTTGTGTTCTCTGTGTCTCTGTGGTCAAATAAGCTCACAGGGAGACATCTATGGTAAAAATTCCGTTCCGCGAGCGGTTGGCGCAGAATACCGTGATTCTGGCGGATGGGGCAATGGGCACGATGCTGCACGCCGAGCAAAATCTACCGATTGATACCTGCTTTGATCTGCTGAATCTGACGGAGCCGGACACGGTAGCCGACATTCATCGCCGCTATCTGGAGCAGGGCGCGGAGATCATCGAAACGAACACGTTCAGCGCGAATATCTACAAGCTGGCTGATTGCGGCATGGAAGACGAATGCGCTGCCATCAATCAAGCGGGTGTGGCAATTGCGCGCAAAGTGGTTGATGCTGCCGCGCGGGATAATGTGTACGTGGCGGGATCAGTGGGGCCGTTGGGCGTGCGTCTGGCTCCCTTTGGGCGCACCACGCCCGAAGAAGCGTTTGCGGCGTTCAAAATCCAAACGGGCGCGTTGATTGAGGCTGGTGTGGACCTGCTGTTGTTTGAAACATTCCCGTATCTGGCGGAAATCACCGAGGCGATCCGCGTCGCACGTTCACTTGATCCTGATATGCCCATCGTGGCGCAGGCGACATTTACGCGCGATGATCGCACGATTTTGGGGGATACACCGGCGCAAGTGGCGCGGGCGTTGCGCGAAACCGGCGCGGATGTGATCGGCGTGAATTGCAGTGGCGGTCCGGCGCAGTTATTGCGGATTCTGCAATTGATGCGGCAATCCGCGCCAGAAATGCGCTTTTCGGTAGTACCCAACGCCGGGTGGCCGGAAATGGCGGGCGGGCGCGTGATGTATTCCGCGACGCCGGATTACTTCGGGGATTATGCGTTGGCGTTCAAGGACGCCGGGGCGTGTATTGTGGGCGGCTGCTGTGGCACGACGCCGGAGCACATTCACGCTATGCGGGTGGCGCTCGATGATCCCGCGCGTGAACACCCGACGATGATCACGGTGTCGGATATTCCCGATGCGGCCACGGGTGAAGTGCCTGAACAACCCACCGAACTGGCGCGCAAACTGGCGGCAGGGCGGTTTGTGGTTACGGTAGAAATGCCACCGCCGCGTAGCTACACCGCGCAAAAAGTGATCGCCTCGGCGGAATTGCTGCGCGAAGCAGGCGTTGATTTTATCAACGTGTCGGATAGCCCAATGGCCCGGATGCGGATGAGTCCCTGGGCGGTCTGTCACATGATTCAGGCTCAGGTCGGGCTGGAAACGGTGCTGCATTTCCCCACGCGCGGGCGGAATTTGCTGCGGGTGCAGGGTGATCTGCTGGCGGCTCATGCGCTCGGCGTGCGGAATTTGTTCGTTGTGATGGGTGATCCGACACAGATCGGGGATTATCCCGATTCGTTTGATACGAGCGACATTGTGCCCTCCAGCCTGATCAAGCTGATCAAGCAAAAATTGAATCAGGGACTTGATGAAGCGGGGAATTCTATCGGCCAACCGACCTCGTTTGAAGTGGGCTGCGCACTGAATGTGAATGCCCTGGACGTAGATCGTGAGATTCGCCTGCTGCGCAAAAAGATCGATGCCGGGGCGGATTTCGCGCTGACGCAGCCGGTTTATGATCCTGCCGTGTTGGAGCGTTTCTTAGCGACGTATGCTGCGCAATATGGCGATCTCGAATTGCCGGTGCTGGCAGGCATTTTACCGCTTTACGGCACACGCCATGCCGCGTTTTTACACAACGAAGTGCCAGGGATCACTATTCCGGCTGAAATTCGCCAGCGCATTGATGACGCAGGTGATGGCGCGCCGTTGGTCGGCGTCGCAGTGGCGCAGGAATTGCTGATGGGAATTAAGAATATGGCGCAGGGCGCGTATATCATGTCCGCGTTTGGGCGTTACGATCTGGTCGCCGGGGTGGTGGATGTGTTGGGACGAACCCAGCCGATTCACTCTTGAAATTCGATGCATCCTTTGCCGTGTTTATGCATCTAATGGTTTGGAAGCATAATTGGCACACTCACATCAACAAAGGATGATATAAACATGGAAATGGAAATCGTTTTCCCCGGTGGTTTGCAGGTTGACGCAGTGATGGGACCGGGCATGGTTGTTGAAACAAATCAGGATGGCTCGGCTCCGGCTCCGTTTGGGCTGTTTTTGGCGTCGATTGGAACCTGTGCGGGGATTTACGTCCTGAGCTTTTGCCAGCAGCGCGGGTTGCCCACCGAGGATATCAAGATCGTGCAGCGTATGCGCTCCAACCCGTTTACCCGCATGATCGAAGAAATCGACCTGGACATTCAGGTCCCGCCCGACTTCCCGGAAAAGTATAAGGATGCGGTGATCCGTTCGGCGGAATTGTGCGCAGTCAAGAAACACCTGGAACAGCCGCC
Source organism: Anaerolineae bacterium (assembly GCA_016929355.1). Taxonomy (GTDB): domain Bacteria; phylum Chloroflexota; class Anaerolineae; order Aggregatilineales; family Aggregatilineaceae; genus JAFGJA01. Next base: position 14,554 of record JAFGJA010000133.1, read on the forward strand.
GCAGTTCAACGTGCATACCACCGTGATGGAAGGCTTGGTCCAGGGCTAGACTTTTTCGGGCGATTGGCTGTCACCCGGTAACATCAGTCCGCAAATTTTATCCGCTTAACATAACCTGTTAGGCGGATATTTTTTTCTGGTACAATGGCGCGGCGGAATTCGTAACCTTGCAGGAGGGTGTATGATGCCTTTACCTGGACCAATTGTTGTGGGTGGTGTTGGCGGGAGTGGGACGCGCGTCGTTGCGCAAATGCTGCTGAAACTCGGAGTGTATCTGGGCCGCGATCTGAATATTTCCGATGATAATGTTTGGTTCACGGTCCTGTTTCGTAATCCCGGCTGGTTGGCGCGCGCTGATGAGGCCGCGATCCAACGACGGATGGCGATTTTTGAGCGTGCGATGCTGGGCGAACACGCGCTTTCGTTGCGTGATCTGTTGGGCGTATCACGGGCGGCGGTGAGTATTGCCTATCAAAATCGCAACTGGAAAAATGTCCGCTACCTGAAACGTATCTGGACATTCGTGCGTGCACATCGCGTGGATATGGGGTGCTATGCCGCATGGGGTTGGAAGGAACCGAACACCCATGTCTATCTGCGGCAGTTGAACGCCCATTTTCCCGATCTGCGCTACATTCACACGATCCGCAATGGGTTGGATATGGCGTATAGCGCCAACCAGCAGCAGGTGATCAATTGGGGCGCGTTGGCGGGAATCGAACTGCCGGATTTGCCGGAACTGCTGCCGCGTGCGTCGTTAGAGTATTGGGTGAAGGCGAACCAAACGGCGATTGAATACGGGCAAACACAACTTAGCGAACATTTCTATCTGCTGAATTTTGATGCGTTATGCGCGAATCCATCGGAAGAAATTGATAAATTACTGACATGGTTGGCGTTACCCGGTGCAATCACTGAAGAACAACGCGAGTCGCTTTACAAATTGCCGCAAACGCCGCCCTCCGTCGGGCGGTATAAGCAGCATGATCTGAGTATTCACCGGGCCGAGAGTCTCGTGGCGGTGCGCGCATTGGGATTCCCGGTGGATTAGCGGATCTGCGGTATACTAGCGGGCTGTATGGATTGACGTGAATTTTAGAGGCTATGGCACAAAAACAAATTACAGTCCTCAGTGTGAGTTGGCGCTCATCTGAGTTTTTGCAGGCGATGATCGGCGGGGTATTGGCGCTGGCTGATGATCCCGGTGCGATCCGGCTGCTGATCGCGGATAACACGAATGGCGCTGATCCCGATCTGGCGCAGCTTGAGTTTCCCGATCTGACGATTTTGCCGGTTGATGTAGCGGGATCGGTGATGTCGGTGGCTCATGCGGTGGGATTGAATACGCTGTTGGCCCACGTTGAAACGCCCTATACGCTGATCATCGATCCTGATATTGCGGTGTTTGCGCGGGGTTGGGATACAACGTTGATTGCGGCGTTGGCTGATCCCCAAACGGTGGCGATTGGCGCGCCGTATCCCCCCTGGAAAATCGGCAAATATCACGATTTTC
>JAFGJA010000681.1 GCA_016929355.1 Anaerolineae bacterium
ACGATCACGGCGCGCACGATCTCGCTCTTTTTGACCGAACCTTGCGGTGCAGCGGATTTGACCGTTGCGATCACAATGTCACCGACGGTCGCCGTTTTGCGTTTCGAGCCACCCATCAGGCGGATGACCAGTACTTCGCGGGCTCCGGTATTGTCGGCAATTTTAAGTCGTGATTCGTTCTGGATCATTGTGTCTGCGCCTCGCCTATGCTTCTTCGTGCTCGGGTGTTTCGAGCACTTCTTCCACCGCCCAGCGTTTGGTTTTGCTGATCGGGCGGCTTTCGACGATTCGGACCAGAGCGTCCACCGGGATGGAGTCACTCTCGTCGTGCACCATATATTTTTTCGTGATCTTGATCACTTTTTTGTACAGCGGGTGGCGCGTGGTGCGTTCGACCGCCACGACCACCGTTTTGGTCATGCTGTTACGAATCACGCGACCTTCTAACCGTTTGCGATTATTCGGCATGGATTTCTTCCTCCTGGACGATCTGAGCCGCCAGTTCACGCTCGCGCTGGATCGTCAGCAGGCGGGCGACTTCCTTTTTCAGTTGGCGAATACGGGTGTAGTCGTCCAACTGGCCCTGCTCCCACTGGAAACGCAGGTTAAACAGTTCTTCTTTGGCGTTGTCGATAGCTTGAACAAGCTCGCTATCGGTCAGTCGCCGAAGTTCAGCCGTATGACGCGACATCAGTTCACCTCCTCACCGGAAATGGGATCGATGCGCTTCACGAATTTGGCCGAGATGGGCAGTTTGAATTCGGCCAGGCGCAGAGCCTCGCGCGCAATTTCTTCTTCCACTCCTGCCATTTCGAACAGGACGGTGCCCGGTTTGACTACGGCAACATAGTGATCAACCGATCCTTTACCTTTACCCATACGGCTTTCTGCCGCCCGCTTGGTGACCGGTTTATCCGGGAAGATGCGAATCCAGACACGCCCACGACGCTTGATGTGGCGCATAATGGCACGACGTGCGGATTCGATCTGGCGGCTGGTGATCCACGCTGGTTCCAGCGCCATCAGCCCATAGTCACCAAACTGGACCGTGTTGCCACGTGTGGCCTTGCCTCGCATCCGGCCACGGAATTGTTTGCGGTGTTTGACCCGCTTTGGCATCAACATGGTCGTTCTTAACTCCTCGATAGTCAGGTCCCCGCCGCGCGGTGGGGGCCTGATTATTGACTCACGTATACGTCGGTGGGTTCTTCCTGCGGATTTTCGCTGAGGACTTCACCCTTATAAACCCAGACCTTCACGCCGATGCGTCCAAAGGTGGTCAGCGCTTCTGCCGTGCCGTAGTCGATGAAAGAGCGCAGGGTATTGCGCGGCACCTGGCCTTCCATCTGCCACTCGCGGCGGGCCATTTCGGCCCCGGCCAAACGACCGCTCACCTGAATCTTGATCCCTTCGGCTCCCTGGCGCATGGCCTGGCCGATGGCGCGCTTCATGGCGCGGCTGTGGCCGATACGCCGTTCGAGCTGCCCGGCGATGTTAAGGGCCACCAGGCGGGCGTCGAGGTCTGGCTTCTCAATTTCTTCTACTTCGACTTTTACTTTTTTGCCCGTGATCTGTTCCAAACCCTGGCGTAGTTTTTTCACGCTTTCACCCTTGCGCCCGATGACGATACCGGGCTTGGCGGTATACAGCGATACCTGCACCTGATTCGGATAACGTTCGATCTCGACGCTAGCAATCCCGGCGCGATCCGCCTCTTTTTCGACAAACTGGCGGATTTGAAAATCTTCCTGCAACAGTTCGCGGTAGCGGTCGCCTTCGGCGTACCACCGTGCCGACCAGTCGCGGTTCACTTTGAGCCGGAAACCGACCGGGTGAATCTTACGACCCATAGGTAAACTCCTCTTCACGCTCAAATAAGACAACGGTGAGATGAGCCGTGCGTTTGACGCGCGGTTTATAGCGCCCGCGTGCGCCAGCCTTCACCCGCTTCATGCTCGGCCCTTCGTCGGCGAACAGTTCGCCGATATACAGGTCGCGGCGGTTCATCTCAAAGTTGTTTTCAGCGTTGTTAATGGCCGATTCGATCAGCTTATACACAAATCGCGCGCCCTTGTGCGGCATGAATTGCAGCACGGTCAAAGACTGGTCCGCGTCCATTCCGCGCACTTGATCACATACCAGACGCAATTTTTGCGCCGAGATCGGCAGGTAACGGACATTCGCTCGTACATCCATCGCTTTTTAACCTTTACCGTTTCTTTCGTTCGGCCAGATGGCCCCGGTAGGTGCGTGTCGGTGCGAACTCGCCCAATTTGTGCCCCACCATGTTTTCGGTGATATAAATCGGCACGTGGCGGCGTCCGTCATGCACCGCAATCGTAAAGCCTACCATCTGCGGAAAGATGGTCGAGGCTCGACTCCAGGTGCGGATCACCTTCTTATCGCCGCGCTCTCGCATTTGATCGATTTTGCGCAGCAGCTTCGGCTCAATATATGGCCCTTTTTTCAGCGAACGTGACATATTAGTTAGTCTCCGATACTCACTACCGACGCTTCCCACGCCGCCGCACAATGTACTGATTGGTGCGCTTGTTGCGCCGGGTCTTCTTGCCCATCGCCGGTTTACCCCAGGGGGTTTTGGGGCCGGGCATACCAATCGGCGAGCGACCTTCACCCCCGCCATGCGGGTGGCTGGCCGGGTCCATCGCGGAACCGCGCACCGTAGGTCGCCAACCGAGCCAGCGTTTACGACCGGCTTTACCCAGCTTGACGTTGCCGTGATCGGTGTTCCCGACCTGGCCGATGGTCGCCATGCAGTTTTCGTGTACCCGGCGAACCTCGCCGCTGGGCAAACGCACCTGGGCGTAAATGCCTTCTTTCGCCAACAACTGGGCGGACGTTCCCGCTGCACGGACCAACTGGCCACCGCGCCCCGGTTGAAGCTCAATGTTGTGGATCAACGACCCGACCGGGATCGCCCGGATGGGGAGCGCATTACCTACGCGCACGTCGGCATCCGGCCCGCTCATGATCGTGTCGCCCACGCGCAGCCCCAACGGAGCAATGATGTAGCGCCGTTCGCCGTCCTGGTAGAGCACCAGGGCGATACGCGCCGACCGGTTGGGATCGTACTCAATCGTTTCGACTTTGCCCGGGACGCTGGTTTTGTTGCGCTTAAAATCAATCAGACGGTAGCGCCGCTTGTGGCCGCCGCCCCGGTGCCGGACGGAAATCCGGCCTTTGTTATTGCGTCCACCCCGCCGCCGCTTGCTTTCGAGCAGTTTGCGCTGCGGCTTGGCCTGGGTGATTTCTTCAAAGGTGCTGCCCGTCATGTCCCGGCGACCGGGCGATGTGGGCTTGTACTTTTTGAGTGGCATACCTCAGTTCCTCCGGTATCCGGCGATCATTAGCCCCGTGAGGTGCGGATATCTGAGCGCCGGTACCTCTGTTACTTGCTGCTTACGGGTTAAAGAGTGCGATATTCTGACCTTGCGGAAGCGTGACAATTGCCTTCTTCCAGGCCTTACGGCGGATATAGCTCTTGCGACCACGCTGCCCCCGTTTGGGCGGCATCACCATTGTGCGGACCTTAAGCACGTCCACATCGAAGATCAGCACAACAGCTTCCGCGATCTGAATCTTGTTCGCGCGCATGTCGACTTCGAAAGCATACTGATTTTGTTCTTCAGCTTTCATGTGCGACTTCTCGGTAATAACCGGGCGCTTGATAATGTCGTACAGGTGTAATTGTCCCACGTTGCTCGCTCCTTGTTACTTGCCCAGGTGAACCTGGATCATTTCCAGCGCATCTTGTGGAATGATCACCCGGTCGTGCGACAGCAGGTCACGGATGTTCAAATACGAGGCGCGCAGAGTGCGAGCGTTCGGCAGGTTGCGGATGCTGTTTTCGACCATTTCATTCCGGTCGGCCATCAGCACCAACGCGCTGTGCTCACCCACCAGGTTTTGGATAATTTTCTGCATGGCGCTGGTTTTGGGTTCGTCCAGGGCCAGCTTATCCACTACGATGATTTGATCATCGGCGGCCAGGGCCGACAGTGCGCTCCGCAGCGCCTGACGCCGCATTTTGCGCGGCATTTTCTTGGCATAGCTGCGGGGTTTTGGCCCGTGTGCCACGCCGCCGCCGACGAAGATCGGGGCCGACCGTGCGCCGTGCCGGGCGCGACCGGTACCTTTTTGACGGTACCATTTAGCTTTGGTCAGATCGACTTCGCCCCGACTCTTGGTGTTGTGGGTGCCCAGACGTGCATTGGCCATCTGGCGCACATAGGCCTGGTGCATCAGGCCCACATTGACTTCGACCTCAAAAATATCGGCTGGAAGTTCAACGGTGCCTGTCTGGTCACCCGCTGTGTTTAGAACAGGTACTTGCATGATGACGACTCCTCTGATGCGGCTTACGCGCCGTTGCGCTGCTTGCGGGTGGTGGGCTTGATCAGCAGGATGCCGCCCTTGGCACCGGGAACCGACCCGCGTACCGCAAGCAAGTTCTTGTCCGCATCGACCACGACAACTTCGAGATTCTGAACGGTGACCCGGTCGCCGCCCATACGTCCTGCCATACGCATCCCCTTGAACACGCGCCCAGGGGTCGAGGTTGCCCCGATAGAACCGGGTGCGCGCTCGCGGTCGGACTGGCCGTGCGTTTTTGGCCCACGGTTGAAGTTATGACGCTTCACCGTACCGGCGAAACCCCGGCCTTTGGACGTGCCGACTACATCTACCCGGTCGCCTTCCTGGAAGATGTCAGCCTTGAGTACCTGGCCTTCTTCCACGTCAATCGCTTTGACACGGAATTCACGCAGATAGCGCAGATCAGGCATGTCCAGGGTGCCGCGTTGCAGGTGGCCCCGCTTGGGCTTGGTCAAACGCGAGTTGCCATTGCGTTTGGGTGACAGTTCTTCAAAACCAAGCTGAACAGCGGTGTAGCCTTCTTTATCTTCAGTACGAATTTGAGTGACATAGCATGGCCCGGCCTGAATGACGGTGACCGGGATCACCTGCCCGTTTTCGTCAAAAATTTGGGTCATGCCGACTTTTTTACCAATAATGCCCTTCATAGTGCCTCCAAAGGACTGTGTGGCGATGCTCCGCACAGCCTGGGTTATTGCGATTTAAGGCCGTGTCGAGCCGAGCGCGGACTAAATCTTGATTTCGATGTCTACGCCCGCCGGTAAGTTCAACCGCATCAGCGTGTCGATGGTCTTGCTATCAGGTTCCAGCACGTCAATCAGCCGTTTATGTGTTCTGATCTCGAAATGCTCTTGCGAATCTTTATCAATGAACGGCGACCGCCGGACAGTGAACCGCTCAATGCGGGTCGGCAACGGCACCGGGCCGACGACGCGCGCGCCGGTCCGCTCCGCCGTTTCGACGATACGCTGGGCTGATTGGTCCAGCACGCGATGATCATACGCCTTAAGCCGGATGCGGATTTTTTGCTTGGACATATAGTTTCCTCAGACTCTTATAGAAGTCAGTTATCTGCTACTCCAGGATTTCGGTGATGACGCCAGCGCCGACGGTGAGACCCCCTTCGCGGATGGCGAACTTGGAGCCGCGCTCGAGGGCGACGGGCATGATCAACTCAACCATGAGGTTGACGCTGTCACCGGGCATGACCATCTCGACGCCTTCGGGCAGTTCGATGGTGCCGGTCACATCCATGGTGCGGATGTAGAACTGGGGACGATAGCCGGTGAAGAAGGCCTTGTGACGTCCGCCTTCGTCCTTGCGCAGGACGTAGACTTCGCTCATGAACTTCTTGTGGGGCGTGATCGACTTGGGCTTGGCCAGCACCATGCCGCGCTGGACTTCTTCCCGGTCGATGCCGCGCAGCAGGATCCCGGCGTTGTCACCCGCCTGGGCCTGGTCGAGTTCCTGGTGGAACATCTCGATGCCGGTCACCACCGTTTTCATGCTCTCGTCTTGCAGCCCGATGATCTCGATTTCCTCACCCTTCTTGAGTGTGCCGCGCTCGACGCGCCCGGTCACCACCGTGCCGCGCCCCTTGATGCTGAACACATCTTCGACCGGCATGAGGAAGGGGCGTTCGAAGTCGCGCTCAGGGGTGGGGATGTAGCTGTCCACCGTGTTCATCAGTTCCCAGATGCACGCATACTCCGGCGCGTCGGGGTCCTGGCTGGCCGACTCCAGCGCGTGCAGCGCACTGCCGCGCACAATCGGCGTGTCGGCGGGGAACTCGTAGCCTTCCAGCAGTTCGGCCAGTTCCAGCTCGACCAACTCCAGCAGCTCTTCGTCGTCCATCATGTCGACTTTGTTGAGGAACACGACCATCGCCGGGACTTCCACCTGGCGCGCCAGCAGCACGTGCTCGCGCGTCTGGGGCATCGGGCCGTCAGGGGCCGCCACAACCAGGATCGCGCCGTCCATCTGCGCCGCGCCCGTGATCATGTTCTTGATGTAGTCGCGGTGTCCGGGGCAGTCCACGTGTGCGTAGTGCCGCTCTTCAGTCTCGTATTCCACGTGCGCAATCGCAATCGTGATGCCGCGCGCTTTTTCTTCCGGCGCGTTGTCGATCTGGTCAAAGGCGCGGAAATCCGCCCAGCCCTTCAATGCCAACGTCTTGGTGATGGCTGCCGTCAGCGTTGTCTTGCCATGATCGATGTGCCCGATCGTGCCCACGTTCACATGCGGTTTCGTCCGCTCAAACTTGCCCTTCGCCATGCTTTGTCGGTTCCTCCTGAAACGAGTTTTAAATCTTAGTTCATACGAACACGTGAGCCTACGATGGGATTTGAACCCATGACCTCGCCCTTACCAAGGGCGTGCTCTGCCAACTGAGCTACGTAGGCACTTGTGTGCAAGCTATAGGCTTGTCAGGTGGGCCAGGTAGGACTCGAACCTACGAAGGCGTCTGCCAGCGGATTTACAGTCCGCCCCCTTTGCCGCTCGGGACACTGACCCAT
>JAFGJA010000682.1 GCA_016929355.1 Anaerolineae bacterium
ACTGCCGCACCGCGATCACATAGGTTACGACGAACAACGCCGGAACCAGCAGCAAATCGAACCGGATCAAGGCGATATACAGCAAGGGGACGGTAATGCCCATCACCGTTTCGTAGATGAAGCGCATACCGGGACTGAGCATCGCGTTCAGTTGGCGTACATCGTCCGTCGCGCGGGCCATGATGTCCCCCACGCGCTGCCGGTTATGGAAGGTCTGACTTTTACCGAGCAAGCTAATATAGAGTTCCTGGCGCGAGTCCGCTTCGAGGCGCTGCGCCAATGTTTCGATCATCAGCCCGCCGGTCCAAAAAGCGAAACTGCTGATCATCAATACCCCTAAAATGCTCAACGCGATCTTGAGCAGGGCATTGTCGGCGGTGGGGTTGAGAATCTCATCGGCGGCCTGGCCGATCAGGACCGGACCTTGTGAGTAGGCGAAAAAATCCACCATGCTCAATAGAATTGCGCCCATGAACAACAGCTTGTAGCGCCAGATGTGTGACATGACCCACCGGGACGCGCTGCGCAGGTTGTAGGAATAAGCATCTAAAACGGTGAATTCACTCTTAGCTGAGGCTTTTGGAGAGGCGACCATACGGTTGGACTCCGTGTATAAAAGTACAGGCAGAGAAGGAAAAAGTGAAACGCTGGAAAGTAGAGTGCCCACCAGACCGAACAGGTGTTCATTCTACCATAGGCGGCGAGTTTCGAAAAGTCTCAATCTTAAATTTAAGGGGGCTATTTCACGGTGCGCACTGCCGCACAATTTCATCAATGAACGCCTGCATCCGTTCAAAATGCGTGCCCGGCCAATAGACACGCCCGCACCCCGTACACTGGCGAAAATCGTCGTAATATTCGCGTGTATCCGGTTGGATGAGGTGCAAAATATCCTCTTTGGCGACAGGTTCGATCACGCCGTTGCAATGCGCGCAGTGCCGGAAAGGTTGCATCTTGGGGATCAGGTTATAGCGCCGCGCCACCTCGACCACTTGCTCGCGCGGATTGGTGGAGCGCACATAATAGCCATAGACCACAATTTTACGGATTAACAATCCGCGATCCCGCGAGAGCATAATCCGATTTTCCGTGCTGGAAATTTCCGCGAGGTATTCATCGTCGTAATTTTCGGGGAACAACGCATCAAAGCCCAACATGCGCAAATAGCCCGCCAACCGCCCCAAATGAATGTCGAGGACAAAACGCGGCACATCAAGCGGTTCAGGGCGCAAGCGGATCAGGGGTGAAATATCGACGGTGGTGAAATCAGGATACACACTCACCCGATCCCCATCCTGCACGATATAGTCAAAATCCACCGACTCGCCATTGACCACGATCAGATCAATCTCGGTGTGCGGGATGCCAAACGACTCGATCATATCCTTGATCGAGACGCGCCCATCGAACGTGTGATTAAAATCTGTTTGTCGCCGCGCATACGGTAAAAAGTGATTGAGATCAGCGTAAAAGCGGAATGTTGCGTGATAGTGCGCCATGATAACTCCTCTTTAGAACACGCTTAAGAATGCGACGAAAAGCGCGCCGTGTCAACCGTAATCCTGTATAATCGGGCCATGCAAAAATTATCACGATCTCAACGCATTGCCTTAAACATCCTGTGCATCATCGGCCTCTGGGCGCTCATCGTGCCCGCACCGGCTGCCGCGCAAAGCTCGACCAGCTTGCCTGATGCCCATCTCGGTTACGGGATTCACGTTGGCCCCTACAGTTCGGCTGATCCTGATCTGGTGGATCAACTGGGCATGGATTGGGTGAAGCTCTATACCGAAGGGCAGATTGGCACATATAGCCATAAACGCATCTTGTATCGGATGGATATCGGTTGGCCCGGTGATGGTAACTGGGATACAGTGCGCTCCCAAATCCGCGAACGGGCGGCGCGGTTAGCGGCGGCGGGCGTCGATGCGGTGGAAATCCACAATGAACCGAATCTGGCGATGGAATGGCCGCACGGCCCAAACGCCTGGGAATATACCGTGCTGCTGCGCGTGGCCTATACCGAGGTCAAAGCCGTTGCGCCCCAACTGATCGTGGTTTCCGGCGGATTAGCGCCCACCGTCACCACGGCAGACCGGCGCGCGATCAGCGATATTGAGTTCGCCGCCGAAATGCTGGATAACGGCGCGGCGCAGTGGTTCGATGCCTTCGGCTATCACCCCTATGGCTACAACCAACCACCCGAAGTTGAACCGAGCACGGATACACTCACCTTTCGCCGCGTAGAATTGATCCGCGCGCTGTTTGAGGAACGCGGCATCTACGATAAGCAAATCTGGCTGACGGAATTCGGCTGGCTGCGTGATCCCGCCGAGGAAAATGTGCATTGCTCCGACAGCGATCCAAATTTTGCCGGGTTTGCCTGGATGCGCGTTTCCAGCCAAACACAGGCCGATTACACCGTGCGCGCGTTTGATTGGGCGGATCGTAATTGGGAATGGGCGGGACCGATGTTTTTGTGGAATCTGAACTGGTCGCTCTATACCCCCAACGTGAGTCCGATGTGCAGCCACATGCGCTGGTTTGGCGTGCTGGATACCAAAGGGAATCCGCTGCCGGTCTTTCAGCGTGTCGCCGCCATGACGCACCGCTACAGCGACTATTTGCCGCACCTGACGATCTACGCGGAGAACATGAGCGCGGAAACCAGCATTTACTGTCCCGGTTCGATCCTGGTCGGTGAATTTGAGATCGTGAATTCCGGCTATCCCGGCAGTTTCACCGCGACGGTGGATGTAGCCGTGCCCCCTGGCGGCCCACCGGTTGAGGTCTATCCCGACCAACTGCGCAGTGGAGATTTAGTTCAGGTCTACGCCGATACCACCGATCTCGCGCCCGGTTTGCATGTCATCTATCTGAATGTACGTACAACCATAGGGGGGCGAGCAGTGGCCGAAGTCATTCAGGGGTATATCGTGGTGACAGACCTACAGAGTGAGTGTTCACCATGATCAACACACGCTGGCTCAAAATTCTGCGTGACGTACAGAAGCGCAAAGCGCAAACCCTCCTTGTCTCCGTGAGCATCTTCATTGGTGTGTTCGGCGTGGTCACGCTGCTAACAATGGGCGAGATCACGGTAGATGCGCTCAATAGCACAATTCAGCAAGATCGCCTCGCCATGATCCGCGCCTATGTGCGGGAAAAAAACGAGGCTGCCACCACCGCAACGGATTATCTCGCCGCGCTGAATGACCTGCCCGACATCGAACGAGTCGAGGCCATCGGTCATTACCCGGTTTATTGGAAACACCCCGATGCCGCCAAGTTTACCGAAGGGCGCATTTTCGGTTATTCCGAACCCTTCGACGCGATCCAGATCGAACCGCTCGACCTGTTCGCGGGACGTTGGCCGAAAACGGGCCAGCAAGAGATCGCGGTTGAGCGGCGGTTTGCGTCCAAAAACGGTTTTGCGCTGGGCGATCCGATCACGCTGCGGATTTTGAGCAGCGCCAGCGATAATGGCGCAAACAACGGAGCAAATGGCGAAGCGCTCACGCATGAGGAAACCTGGACCATCGTGGGGCTTGTCTTTGAGCCGTACCAATACCCGACCCTGCCCGGCGCGACCACGCAAATCCCGGCGAATACACTGGTGTTCGCTACCATCGCAGACGTGAACCGGATTAGCGGGTTGGCAGGCTACAACCTGATCCAGGCGCGTTATACGGACTTTCCCACGGCGCAGGCGCACGAAGCCGAATTTAAGGGTGCATTAGCCGAGCAAACGCCGTATGTGCCCGCCATGACGCTGATCGAAGACCCCGCGAAAAATAACCTGTTGGAACAAACCCGCACCATGAGCGACGTACTCGCGCTGCTCTCGATTGTCTCGCTGGTGGTGTCCGGTTTTCTGGTATTGAACATCATCAACGCCACCGTGATCGAACAGCGCCGCCAGATCGGGATCATGAAATTGCTCGGCGCAACCGGGGCGGATAACTTCATCATGTACGCCGGGATCGCGCTGATCTACGGCGTGATCGGCGTCATACCGGGGATTTTGCTCGGCATCCCGGCGGGCTATGCAGGGGCACAGCAAATCGCCCCCATCTTCAATATTTTTCTGGATGGTTTCCAAACATCACCAACCGCCATCATCACCGGGATATTGCTCGGCGTCTTAGTGCCCGTACTCGCGGCGGCGCTGCCCGTGCTGCTGGGGATTCGCGTTTCGATCCTGCAAGCGATCACCGATCTGGGGATTCAGTCTAACTACAAACCCGGCCCACTGGCCTACCTGCTGGATGCATTCGCGCTGCCGATCAATCTGCGGCAATCACTGCGAAACGTGATCCGCAAAAAGGGACGGTTGGCGCTGACCATGATCACGCTGGCGCTGGCGGCGGGGGCGTTTATGGGCATTTACGCGGCGCTCTCGTCAGTGAACGCGATTCTGGATAATTCGCTCGGCCAACTGCGCCTGGATATGTCGATCAGTCCCAACGGCACGTATGATTACACGGCGCTGCATGACTTGATTCTGCAAAACGTTGATGGCATCGACACGATTGAACCGGGGACCATCCTCGCGGCGGACATCGCAGGGTACGAACAACAGCAGGTCGGTCCCGGCCCCTCGTTTTTGATCGTGTCCGGCATCAACCCCGCTAACCCCGATACGATGCCCTTCAAAATTCGATCCGGGCGCGGCTGGCGCGATGATCCGTCCCTCAAAGGTATTATCGTGTCTGATCCTATTGCAGATCGGTTGGGCTTAACCGTCGGTGACGATATAACGATTTTGATCGGGGGCGACCCCGTAACCCGCCCGCTTATCGCCATTGTCGCGTATTCGTTCGAATCGATCTGGATGCGCTGGGATGATCTCTCAGAAATCGGGGATTTAGTGAGTGGTGCGCCGGTCCCGAACCAATATACAACCGAGATCAACGTCAATGGTTCACCAATTGCAGCGTTGGGCATCAATGAACAGATCGTCCCATTCCTGACCTTCACCGATGGCAAATTTTTCACGCTCGACGCAACAACCAACCGCGCGTCTGGCGTAATCATCACCCAGGCGCTGGCGGATCGTGATGGGTACAGCGTAGGCGATATGCTCACCCTGTCGGCGGATAATACGGGGAACAACCTTGCAGTTCCCATTACGGGCATTTTCGAGATTTCGCCGCAGCTTATTCAGGCCGATCAACCCGCCGAGGGGATCGGAGTCTATTGGCAAGACCTCGCCGCGTTGGAAAATCTCTCATTGGAAAAAGGCGCACCGATTCCCAGTTCGCTGCAAGTGTTCCTCACCAAGAAAAATCCCAGTTCCGATTTTGTAGCGGACAAGATTCAGGAAATCAATGAGGTGCTGTTAGCGAATGGCATCAACGCCAATTACACCAATTGGGTCGAAAATGTGGCGGCATTAGCCCAACTGATCCAGACCGCCGGGGTGATTCTCAGCATTGCCGCGACCTTGATCGCCGCCGTAGGTGCGATTGGCTTGCTCTCTACGTTGTCGATGAGTGTGTTTGAGCGCCAGAAGGAAATCGGCGTCATGCGCTCGGTGGGCGCGACCTCGTATACCATCGCGTATCAATTTCTGGTGGAGGGGTTGAGTGTGGGCCTCATCGCCTGGGTGATGGGGATTCCGTTCAGCTATTGGCTGGATCGCACGCTGGTCAGCCAGTTCAATATCGAGAACACGCCCGAAGCCGCTTACCCGATAGCCGCGTTGATTCTCGGTTTGGTCGGCACGCTCGTGATCGCAACATTAGCGAGTCTCTGGCCTTCGATCAGTGCGGCGCGGCGCACTGTGTCGGATATTTTGCGGTATCAGTGATGAGTAAAGAGTTATTGGTTTTTAGTTTTTGGTTCTTAGCCGCGTTCCAACTATGTTGCACGATCTAGAGCTTTTACTAAAAACTAATAACTCACAACTTTCGATCATTTGCAAAAAAACATGCAGAATCCGGTGACAGGTACACCCCTATCAAAAGCTCTGGTAATCCCAGGGGTTGACCGGCGATCCCCCCGCACCGCGAATCTCGAAATGCAGGTGCGGCCCGCTCGACCTACCTGAATTACCCGTCACAGCAATATTTTGCCCCGCCGAAACAATCTGCCCGCAGCCGACAAACGCGCCGTTCAAATGCCCGTAAATGCTGAGGGTGCTGCCGTGCGCGATCACCACCGTGTAACCATAGCCCCACGTACTCCACCCCATGAAGATCACAGTACCGCTCCCCGCCGCATAAACGGGCGTCCCTTCCGGCACGGCCAGATCGATCCCGCCATGACTCCAAGTGTAATCCTGCGTGATCGTGTAATTGCGCCAGATCGGAGCGCCCACCGGGGGCGATCCCCCATAAACGGTCTGCTCACCGCACGATCCCGGATCGCCAATCGCAAACGATGCCACGCCACCCGTGCGGACGCCTGCCCCAATCGGATTGCTGCCATCCGTCGTGAAGCTGTCAGAGGTCATCACAATGCCGGGGTCCCAAAAGATCGGTTCCGTGCTGCCTGTGCCACCGGGCACAACCACATACAACCCTTCTGGCAGTGTCATTCCCGGCGACGTGCCAAACAGGGGATTATATTCGGAATCGATGATCGCATACGGATCAACCTCATACAGCGCGGCGAGATCGGCAATCGTTTCGCCCTGCCCGACGTGGTGATACACGCCATTCACCGGCAAAATATTGAGTTCCATCCCCACGCGCATCGCATTAACGTAAAAGCGGTCATTCGACCAGATGATCGTATCCTGCCCCAGACCGAATTGCTCCGATACGGTGCGCAGTGTATCGCCCGGCTTAACGGTATAGGTAATCACTTCGCTCCGCGCGCGGAATGGCAAAATCGTGAGGGGATCGATGGCGCGCGCAATCGCGTCTTCAGCGCCACCTGCGCCAACCGGCGCGGCCAACGCAACGGCAATCGCGGCGCTGTCGGCGGTGGGCTGTATCCAAGCCAGGCGCGGGATCGTGGGTTGTGGTAACGGGGTAGGCAAGACCGTTGGCGTTTGCGTGGGTGACTCAATGGATTCGATACTAGGCGGAGTCGCGGGTGTCACGTCAAGATCGGCGCTATCAGTATCCACATCACTGACTACCGTATCATCCGGGCGCACCGGTTCATCATCCGGCCAGAGCAGAATCACGGCCCCCACTGCGACGACAAATGTCAGTGCCGCCATCGCCGCCACCGCGATCAATACCCATTTTAATAAGCGTTGTGATGGATCGTGCCCGTTGTTCCGTCCGCTCGCCATACGACCTTCATCTCGACTTCTGCCCCCCGGTGTGTATACTTTAACGCGGCGGGATACTACCGCGCTGGATGGGGTTTGGCAATTGTTCACCCGAAAATATTAATCAGATGCTCAGATCATCGTTTAGTGCGATTGCTATAAACGCCCTTGCCAGCTTGCGGTATACTTACCGTCATTATTGTATTCTGTGAGCCAATCAAATGGGTAAACCCCATCGTGCGTATCGAACAAGAAAGGAATCTCATGTCTGAACTTGACCAGAAATGTATCAATACCATCCGCATGTTAGCGGTAGATGGCACGCAAAAAGCAAATTCCGGGCATCCCGGTTTGCCAATGGGTGCGGCAGCCATGGCCTACGTGCTGTGGACGCGCTTTTTGAAGCACAATCCCCGCGATCCGAAATGGATTAACCGGGACCGTTTTATCCTCTCGGCGGGGCATGGTTCGATGCTGATCTACTCCCTGCTGCATCTGACTGGCTATGATGTCTCACTGGACGATCTGAAAAATTTCCGTCAGTGGGGCAGCATCACGCCCGGTCATCCCGAATATGGCGTCACTCCTGGCGTGGAAGCGACCACCGGCCCCTTAGGACAGGGTACAGCCAATGCCGTTGGGATGGCAATAGCCGAAGCACATCTGGCGGCACGCTTCAATACCGATAATGATACCATTATGGATCATTATACCTATGCTATCGTCAGCGATGGCGATCTGATGGAAGGGATTTCGGGGGAAGCGGCGTCGCTGGCCGGACACCTCAAACTCGGCAAGCTGATCTATCTCTATGATGATAACGATATTTCGCTCGATGGCAGCACCAAAATGTCCTATACCGAAGATGCCGGTAAACGTTACGCGGCCTATGGCTGGCATGTGTTGCGCGTGCCGGATGGGAATGATCTGGTCGCTATCGAAGCTGCTATCGAAGAAGCTAAAAAGGATGTTCGCCCCTCGCTGATCATGGTCAAGACGATCATCGGCTTTGGCAGCCCAAACAAACAGGGGACCAGCAAATCACATGGTTCGCCTCTGGGACCAGACGAAGTCGCCGCAACCAAAGAAAATCTCGGTTGGCCGCAGGAACCCACTTTCTACATCCCGGATGACGCACTGGCACACTTCCGCGAAGCGGTTGACGCGGGGGCAAAAGCACAGGCCGACTGGCAGGCAGACTTTGATAAATGGGCCGCCGCGAATACCGATCAAGCCGTGATCTGGAACCAACTGATGACCAACGATCTGCCCGATGGTTGGGACGCTGATCTGCCCGTGTTTGACAAACCGATTGCGACCCGTATTGCCTCCCACCAGTCGATCAATGCCATTGCGCCGCATGTGCCCGGTTTAGTAGGCGGCGCGGCTGATCTCGATTCGTCCACCAAGACTTACCAGAACGATTCCGGCGATTTCCAGCAGGGTGCTTATGCCAATCGTAATCTGCGCTTTGGTGTGCGCGAACACGCGATGGGCGCAATTGCCAACGGGATGTTCATGCACGGCGGGTTTATCCCCTATACGGCGACCTTCCTGGCCTTCGCCGACTACATGCGCCCTGCCATGCGCATCGCCGCCCTGAGCGAATTAGCGCCTGTGTTTGTCTTCACGCACGACAGCATCGGCCTCGGTGAAGATGGTCCCACCCACCAACCCGTTGAACAGATCATGTCACTGCGCCTGATCCCGCACCTCGAAGTGATCCGCCCGGCGGATGGCAACGAAACGGCGGCGGCGTGGCGTTGCGCAATCCAGAATCGGGATCACGCGACGGTGCTGGTCTTCACGCGCCAGAATTTGCCCATTCTGGATGTGCCGGTGATCGAAGTGGTCGCCGGTGTGGATCGCGGCGCGTATATCGTTGCGGATGCGCCAGAGGGCAAACCCGACGTAATCCTGATCGGCACGGGGTCCGAAGTGCATCTGGCGCTGGAAACTCAAAAAGCGTTGGCGGAAAAAGGCGTTGCGGCGCGCGTCGTCAGTATGCCCAGTTGGGAACGCTTCGAACGCCAACCGCAAGACTATCAGGACAGCGTTTTGTTACCCGATGTTACCGCGCGAGTCTCGATTGAAGCTGGTGTCACCACTGGCTGGCAGAAATGGGTCGGCTCAACGGGCGTGGCAATCGGTCTTGATCGCTTTGGCGCATCGGCTCCTTACAAGGAAATCTACCAGCAATTCGGCCTGACGGCTGATGCCATTACCAAGAAAACGCTGGCAATGTTGGGGAAGTAGTTTGATCAAAGCACCCTTGTCAGGGCAATTTATGAATTGTCCCTGTTAAAAATTATACCTTTGTCGTGAGGTCAACTGATTTAGTTGGCCTCGCGTTGTATTCCAGCAAGAATCGCGTTCCCTGTTTTTGGGGTGTTAAGTGTGCTACACTGCGGATAGTATCGTGAGTAGAGTTGTTTGAATTCTAGGAGTTGTAATGGACGTTAACGTTGCTGCCAAACTGCGCGAAGCTTTTCCCGATCTAGCACCAGAAGCGTTAGAACAACTCGCCAAGGTGATCAAAACCAAAACCTATGAGCCGGACACGCTAATCTGCAAAGAAGGCGCTTACGAAGATGTGTTTTATCTTATCGTGGATGGCGAAGTTGCCATCACCAAACACTTTGAAGGCACTGAGGAGCGCTTATTGCGGCTGAGTACCGGCGGCGAATTTTTTGGCGAAATGGCCCTGATCCAAAACGAACCGCGCGCCGCCAATGTGCGAACTTCCAAAACAACCACCGTCCTCGAATTTGAACGCGAAGTCTTTGAACAACTCATGTCCTCCAGCCCGAATCTCGCCTGGAGCATCGTCCGCACCACCTTTGACCGGCTGCGTTCGAACGATCAAACCGCGCTTGATGATCTGCGCGAGGCGTATCAAACCCTGGCCCAACTGGACAAAGCGAAACTGGATTTTATCGAGATCGCCGCGCACGAACTCCGCACGCCCTTAACCGTGATTCAAGGCTATACCAACGTCCTGCAAGGCAATCCCAAACTGAAAGATGATCCGGTCATTGAAGATGTATTGGATGGGATTACACGCGGCACTAAACGTTTGCACGAGATCGTTAATGGGATGCTCGACATCACAAAAATTGATAACGAACTGCTGGAAGTCTCGCATGTGCCGGTGCTGCTGCAAAGTGTTCTGACTGAACTCAAGCGCGAATTTAAGGACGTGCTGGAAAAGCGTAATATCACATTCCACATCAAGCAGATTGGCGAAGTGCAATACCTGGAAGGCGATCCCAGCCTGATCCACAAAATTTTCTACCAACTCTACTCAAACGCAATTAAATACACGCCGGACGGAGGCGAGATCACAACTACCTACTGGCTAACCGAAGTCGAGGGGATGGGCGAAACGATGGCGATTGTCGTGCAAGATTCGGGCGTAGGCATCGATCCCAAATATCACACGCTGATCTTTGAGAAATTCTTCCAGATTGGCGAAAGCAAATTCCACTCGTCCGGCAAAACGTCCTTCAAAGGCGGCGGGCCGGGCTTAGGCTTGGCGCTGGTCAAAGGCGCGGTTGAGGCACATGGCGGGATGGTCTGGGTCGAGAGTGAAGGGTATAACGAGGAAACCATGCCGGGCAGTGCGTTCAAGGTGCTGCTGCCGGTCTACGCGCTGCCGCTTGATGAATAAAAACCCTGGTTCAAAAAAAATCTGCGTTCAAATGGCGCGAGTTGTGTGCTAAAATCACTGCATGACTACAGATAAACACTCTACACAACACAATAACTACCGGTACTATGATCTGGTGATGGCGCTGTTTGTCACCGTTTTGCTGATCAGCAATCTGTTGAGCAGCGCGAAGATCATCGATCTCAAAACCGCGTTGGGGCCAATTGCTCTGGCGTTTGATGCAGGCACGCTTGTCTTCCCGATCAGCTACATCTTTGGCGATGTGCTGACCGAGGTGTATGGTTACAAACGCTCGCGGCGCGTGATCTGGGCCGGATTCGCGGCCAACGTGCTGCTGGGCTTCTTTGTCTGGTTGTCGGGCGTGCTGCCCGGTGAAGCTGAGTGGATGGACTACGCCGGACAGGATGCCTATAACGCGATCCTGGGCGGCATTAGCGGTCTGATCATAGCGAGTCTGGTCGCGTACTTTTTGGGCGAATTCACGAATAGTTATGTGATGGCGAAAATGAAGGTCTGGACCGAGGGCCGCTGGCTCTGGACACGAACCATCGGTAGCACATTGGTCGGGCAGGCCGTTGATACGACCATCTTCATGCTGATCGCCACGCTGCTCGGTGTCTTCCCGCCGGAAATTCTGCTCTCGCTCATCGTGACAAATTATATCCTCAAAGTGGGTTTTGAAGCGGCGCTAACGCCTTTCACCTATCGCATCGTGAATCTGCTCAAAGCCGCCGAACATGAGGATTACTACGACAGAAATACCGACTTCAACCCGTTCAAGATCACGGTTTAGCAGCTACCGGAGAACCTCCCCCCTGAGCAACCTCTGGTTGCCCCCCTGTCCACACATAAAGAGGGGGAGTTAGTGAAGTAAGAAAGGCAACTTGAACAGTTTACAGGCGCATCAAGCGCCTGTTTTTTCAGGGCAGAGTCGGCGCACCAATGACGCAAACAATCGGGTATATTTCGCTGGTGGTTGAAGATTACGACGATGCGATCCGATTTTATGTGGATACGCTCGGCTTCACCCTCATCAAAGACACCTATATCAAGGAACAGGACAAACG
>JAFGJA010000134.1 GCA_016929355.1 Anaerolineae bacterium
ATGGAGAAAATATGTAGATTTGGCATGATCTCACGTAGGGGCGAACGCGAACCTGCGGTTCGTCATGTGTTCGCCCTGGGCCGACACTGGTCGGCCCCTACATGGGGCCACTTTTAATTGTTTTCTGCATAATGAATTGAGGATGAGACATGAGCCGCATCCTGGTAGCCGGTGAACTGAACGTCGATCTGGTGATGAGTGGCTTACCGGCCCTCCCCGTGTTAGGCCAGGAATTGATTGGGACCGGTTTTAACATTGTGATGGGCAGTTCGTCCGCGATCACGGCGGCGCGTTTAGCGGCGTTGGGCGCGCACGTTGATTTTGTGGGACAGATCGGCAGCGATGATCTCGGTCATTTTATGCTGCGCGAATTACAAACGTTTGGCGTGGGGACGCAGCTCATTGAAACAATACCCAACACCAACACCGATGTGACGATCTCGCTCACCTATGAACATGATCGCGCGTTGATGACTTTTCCCGGCTTGATGACGACCTTTGCAGGCCAGTCGATCACGCCTGACCTGTTAGCGAACTATACCCATGTGCATGTGGGATCATTTTTCCTGCAAACCGGGTTACAGGCGCAGTTGCCCGCGTTATTCAGCCGCGCGCATGACCTGGGCCTGACAACGTCGCTCGATACAGGCTGGGACCCGCACCAACACTGGATGCAGAATCCGCATCTGGGGCCGACGCTGGCCGAAACCGACTACTTTTTCCCTAATGAAAAGGAAGCGCTCGCCTTGAGTGATGGCACTACAGCCTTAGCGGATAGAGTCGGGGGAACGTTGATCGTCAAACGTGGCGGTGATGGGGCCTCAGCTATACCAGCGAACAGCAAACACGAACAGATTGATATCGCAGCGTTGCCGGTTGAGGTTGTTGATACGACGGGTGCAGGCGATGCGTTTAACGCCGGTTTTTTGTATGCCACCATCATCAACCGGGCGGCGCTGCCCGATGCCTTACGTTTCGCCGTAGCTTGCGGAGCGCAAGCGGTCACCCAGGTGGGCGGAGCAACGAATGCGCCTACCGCCGAGGCTATCTCGACACACTATCTCAAACGGTCTACAATCTGATGCAAACATGTATTTGCGAAGAAGAAGAGTAAGCCATGTCCCATTCAGACTTAATGACACCCGCCCGGCAAGAGCAGATTGTGGACCTCGTCAATCATGAGGGCAGCATCACCGTTACCGAACTCAGCGAGCGCTTTGGGGTGAGCGAAACCACTATCCGCCGTGATCTGGTGGCCTTAGCTGCCGAGAACCTTATCCGCCGCACGCATGGCGGCGCGATGCGTCTGGGAACGGTAGCGACCACTGAAAGCCCGATTGTGCAGCGCCAGAGCGAACACGCTGATGAAAAAAGACGCATTGGCGAAGCTACCGCGCACTTGATCCGCAATGGTGAAACGGTGCTGTTGGCCGGGGGCAGCACCGCCCTCGCAGTGGCCCAGCAGCTTAATCATCACCAGAACTTGACGATTATCACGGAGTCGCTGCTCGCTGTCCATGAGTTGATGCGCCAGGGGCAGCACCGGCTGATGATCCTCGGCGGGACGATCAATCCTGATGAACAAGCGGTACGCGGTACGCTGGCCCGGCAAATGCTCGAACAACTGCGGGTGGATAAGGTCATTATTGGGGCGCGGGCGGTTTCCGTTACACGCGGCATCAGCGCCGAAACCCCCGAAGAAGCCGAATTTTTGCGCGAATTTTTGAATTGCAGCGATCATGTTATACTCGTCACCGACAGCAGCAAATTTCACTTATCGGCCCTGGCCCGTTTAGCGCCGTTATCCGTGTTAAACACCATCGTGACCGATTCTAGTCTGGACGAGGATATTGCCCACGACCTGCGCGAATTGGGCATTCATCTGCTAACTGTATAATTCCCAACACGATTATGATGTATAGCCTCTAAATAACGGAGGGGCCATGACTCTGCGAAATGTATACCCCTGGATCAAACACGCCCAACAGCATAGCTATGCCGTAGGCGCATTCAATGCCAACACCCTGGAGCAAATGCAGGCGATTGTGCTGGCGGCGCAGGCGGAACAAGCCCCGGTGATGATTCAAGTCAGCCACCGCGCCCTGTTGTATGTTGGACACGGTAATACTGCACGCGGCCTGCAATATATGGGGGCGATGGGCAAAATTGCGGCGCAAAGCGTGGCTGTGCCGGTAGCGCTCCACCTGGATCACGCCGACGAGACGGATGTATTACAAGCTATGGCGTTGGGTTTCACATCCGTGATGTTTGATGGCGACGGATTATCCTTCGAGCAAAACATCGCCATAACCAAAAAACTGTGCGAAGCGGCCCATGATATGGGCGTCTGCATGGAAGCGGAGATCGGCGAAGTGCCCAAACCGGACGGAGCCGCCTATGATCCCGCCGAGATTGCGCTAACTCGTCCCGAAGATGCGGTGGCGTTTGTGACCGCTACCGGCATTGATACCCTGGCGATTGCGCTTGGTTCGGTCCACGGACTGACCGCGAAAACGGTTGCGCTGGATTTGGACCGGCTCAAGACTATTCGGGCGCAGGTTGATGTCCCATTGGTGTTGCACGGTTCATCGGGCGTCACCGATCACGATATTGCCGCCGGGATCAAACTGGGTTTGTGCAAAGTGAATGTAGCGACTCAACTCAACACCGCGTTTACCGGGGCGGTGCGCCGTGTTTTGGACGAGGATACGGCGCTGGTTGATCCACGCAAATATTTGGGGCCGGGCCGTGACGCGCAGATCGACGCGGTACGCGAACGCATTCGTTTTACCGGCTCATCCGGCAAAGCCGCTGTGATCGGAGCATGATTATGATTCTGTGCGTGAATCCCAATGCGGCGATTGATAAGACGGTGCTTGTCAATTCATTTGAACTCGGTCAGATTCACCGGCCCGAAGCGGTGCGGGCGTTACCGGGCGGCAAAGGGTGCAATGTGGCGCGGGCGCTCAAGACGCTGGGGGAAACACCAGTGGTGACGGGTTGGGTGGGCGGTTCCGCCGGAAAATTTATCGAAGATGGGCTGCATGAGGAAGGCATCCAGACTGATTTTGTGCATTTCCCCTTTGAATCGCGGACCTGTCTTTCGGTAATTGACAACACGAATCAGGTGATCACCGAAATTTACGAAAAGGGGGAAACACTGCTGGCCGAGCATGTGACCGCCATGCGCGAGCATTTTCGCGCCATCATCCCCCGTTTTGCTGCCGTGACGTTATCGGGCAGCTTGCCGCCGGGTGTTCCCTTCACGTTTTACGCCGATCTGATTCGTTTTGCGCATGAAGCGGGTGTTCCCGTATTTTTGGATAGCAGTAAAGACGCGCTGAAGTATGGAGTTGAGGCCAAACCATTCCTGATCAAGCCCAACGAGGCTGAAGTCAGTGTTTTAGTGGGGCGTGAACTTACCACACAGGCCGATTTTGCTGAGGCTGCCGCCGAAATCGCGCGGCGCTATGATACCATTGTGGCGCTATCGCTGGGAGCTAATGGCGCTATCGTTGCTGATGGGGAGCAGGTGGTGCATGTTCAAAATCCCAAAGTCGCCGCGAAAAGCGCGGTAGGGTCCGGGGATTGCACATTGGCCGGGTTAGCGTATGGCTTCACGCACCATTTTGCGTGGAAAGATGCGTTGATCTACGGTATTGCCGCCGGTACAGCGAACACACTTCAAGTTGGAGCGGGCCAGTTCACCCGCAGCGATTTTGAGGACATTCGAGCGCAGACTCAAGTGATTCCGTTGACAATGAGATTGTGATCTAGATCGACGAAAAGAAAGCGCAGAGACGACGGAACCAGAAGCAGAAAAAACAAAAACCAGCGCAAAGGCTGGTTGATGTTCGATTTAGGTGAACCTGAGGGTTACGAGGCCGCTACGTCAAAATCTCCTTGCGACCCTCACCTGAAGCGAATCTAAATGCCTATCCATCGGCATAGAGGTGACACTTCACAAGCACATCGTTAATGTGTAAATTCTTCGGCACTACACTTTTGCAAATATCCATTACTTCGGGACACCGGCCCGCAAATTTGCAGCCTTTCCGCAGATACTCTTCCTGTTCCAGTTCCGCTAGTGTGACTGTTGAGTCCCAGCGTTTGTTCGGGTCTGCCTGGGGGATGGAATCACGCAGTAAGCGTGAATATGGATGCCTGGGATTCATCAACACTTCTTCCACCGTTCCCATCTCAACGATGTTGCCACGAAACATGATGGCAATCCGGTCACTGACGTAATAGGCCGTTGCCAGGTCATGAGTGATGTAGAGAATACTCACGCCTAATTCATCCCTGAGTTGTTTGAATAAGTTGACAATCGACATACGCAGCGAAGCATCCACCATTGAAACCGGCTCATCCGCGATCAGCAGTTTGGGATCGGTGACGAGCGCGCGGGCGATTGAGATGCGCTGAAGCTGCCCGCCGGAAAATTCGTTTGGGTATTTCCCGGCAAATTCCTGGTAGGTCAGGCCCACAAGCCGTAACTTTTGATCGATGTGATCAATCGCTTCCTGTTTTGACTTCGCCAGCCGGAAATTGCGTACAGTTTCATGAAAATAGGAATCAACTGTACGCAACGGGTTAAACGTGCTGAACGGGTCTTGAAAGATCGCTTGCACGCCCCTGGTGATCCAGGCTTTTTCCCGACGAGTCTGTTTTTTTCCATTATGGAGCATTGTCCCGGAAGTTGCTTCTTCGAAACCAAGAACCAGCTTTGCTGTCGTCGTTTTCCCACAACCACTTTCACCTGCCAGGGTGAAGATTTCGGCTGGTTTGATATAAAAACTCACCTGGTCTACGGCGGTCAGAATGATTCGGGCGAGCATATTGCCCTGAGAATACCGTTTGGTTAGTTCGTTTACCTCAAGCAGTTTATCCATGTTATTCTTCTCCAACTAACCAGCAGGCGACTTTATGATTTTCGTCTATCTGAGTGAAACCCGGCATTTCCTGGCGGCAAATATTTTTGACATGCGGGCAGCGCGGGTGGAAGGGGCAGCCGCCGGGTAGATTTGCCAGCGAGGGCGGGCTGCCGGGCACACTTTCGCGGATACTCTTATCGCCGAACTTAGGCAGCGAGTTGATCAAAAATTGGGTATAGGGATGCCGCGGTTCGGCAAAAATTTGCACAGTAGTTCCCTCTTCCACAATTTTCCCGGCATACATGATACCAATTCGATCCGCGACGTTGGCGTGAACACCCATATCATGGGTGACCATGATGATTGTATTCTTCAGATTTTGCTGAATGTCTTTCAACATCTGGATCACCCCGCGCTGCACTACTACATCCAGGGCAGTGGTTGGCTCGTCGCCAATCATGATGCGCGGGTTTAGCGAAGCCGCCAGCGCAATCGTCACGCGCTGACGCATTCCCCCCGATAGCTGGTGAGGGTAGACATCAAGCACATTTTTGGGTAAGCCCAGTTCCTGGATGCGCTGGTGAGCCAATTCAAATATCTCTGCGCGGCTTTGTCCACGAACGTGACTGCCGATAAAGTCCGCAAAGGTTCCTTTGATCTTGAGCACCGGATTGAACCCGCTCATCGAACCTTGTGGAATATATGAAATATAGTCCATGCGCAGCTTTCGCTTTTCTACCGCGCTGATATGGGTAACATCCACTTCATCAGATTTGATGCGGTAAAAAAGTTTGCCGTCAATCAGGCGCAGGGGGGGGATAATTTCGTTGAAAAGCGTTTTCAACAGGGTGGTTTTGCCACAGCCGCTTTCACCCGCGATGCCGTAGATTTCGTTTTCATAAATCTGCAAGTCTATGTCGTTCACGGCTTGAACGGTCTTCTGAATGCCTTGCACCTCCAGAAGATAAAAAGCTTTAAGGTGTTCGGTTCGTAGGATGGTTTGTTTCTTTTCTGTCATGGCGGCGTCTTCCTACTCTCCAACCCGCTGGATACGTGTGCGGGGATCAAGGTATTCGCTGATACTGACTGAGAGCCAGTAGAGCGCAATAAACATGAAAAGTGATAGGATCACTGGCGTCAAAATCCACCACCAGCGTTCTAACAAAATAGCGTGGTAGGCAATCGCCCAGTTCAGCATTGTGCCCAGGGTGGGAATGTTGAGATTGACCAGGCCCAGGATGGCGAGTGTCATTTCCAACCCAATCGCCCATGACATATTGTTGATCAGGGTTGAGAAGATCAACGGCATGGTAAAGGGCGTGTATTCTTTTAACACCAGTTCGATGGTCCCCGTACCCGAAAGCATGGCCGTCTTGGTAAACTCACGCTCCCGTAAGCTTAAAACCACCGAGCGGATCAGGCGCGCATCCCATGCCCAACCAAAAACCGATAACATCAAGCCGAGCACGATCAAATTCATATGTGCCCGCACCATCATGGCTAACATGACCATGATCAGGAAAAGCGGGATGACCAACAGGCTGTCACTGATGAACATCAGCACCCGATCAACCGTACCGCCTTTGTAGCCAGCAATCATGCCGACCAGAATGGCAATCACTCTTGAAACTAACCCGGAGATCAGGGAGATGATCAAGGAATTACGCACGGCGAAGGTGGCCTGCCAAAAAACATCCTGCCCGTTCGAATCAGTACCCAATATATGATCCGTCGATGGCTTCAAATCTCTCGGAACAACGTGCCATAGCGTAGGATCGTATGGTGAGAAGAAGGATAGGAGAGCCAGGATCAGGATGACCACCAGTACGGCGAAAGCGAAAGTGAAGCGATAATCTTTGAATAAATCTCTAAGGATTTTCACGGAGCTGGCTTCCTTATGTATATCTTACTCTTGGATCAAGCAAGGGATATGCGAGATCGACGATGAGCATCGCCGTTGTGATACCAAAGATGGAAAGAATGGTGATCCCCATAATCAGATTGTAATCTCCATTTATGATGGCTCTGTACAGCAACATGCCGACGCCAGGATAACCATAAACGATCTCAGTAATTAAGGCCCCGCTGAAGAGTTGCCCGAACGAAAGCGCCAGACCGGTGATTTGCGGCAGTAGGGCGTTACGAATGACATACTTGCTCACGATGCGGGTATCAGTAACCCCACCCAGCCGGGCATACTGGACATAATCTTCGGCATTGACATTCTGCACCAGCAGTTTCATGATTTGAAAATTAACGGCCATGCCCAATACGGCAAGCGAAAGACCGGGTAAGAACGAATGCCGGAGAACATCCTGGATATAGGGCCAGGTGAACTGAGGAAGCGCCCCCAGGGATGCCCCGCCTGTCACTGGAAACCAGCGCCAATGATACGCAAAAAGCAAGAGCAGCATGAAGGCGAAAATGTAATAAGGTAACGGGCGAATTACCATCGCAACCGCGTCCAATGTGCGCGACCAATTACTACGTGTGTAGTAACCCGCTATGCCCCCAATAATATTGCCGAATATCCACGAGATAGCCGTTGTGGTCAGCAGGAGTCCTAATGTCCAGGGCAAGGCGGTGGAAATAAGGTCGGTCACAGGGGCAGGAAATTGAAAGAACGAAACGCCGAGATCACCGTGAATCAACTTGCCCCAAAAGGTCACGTATTGATTCGTCCAAGAGCCTTCTAGCCCGTACATCACAGTCAGATCATTAATGATGCCATCCATCGATCCCGGCTCTAAAGTTGAACCCCGTGCCCGCATCTGATCGACCATCCGCATAACCGGGTCATTCGGGGTGAGTCTGGGAATGAAGAAAACGACGGTAATGCCTACCCAAATTACCAGAACGTATTGAATCAAACGGGGAATGAGATATCGTTTTACGAATGTCATGGTTTTGCCCTCATGCATCCATACTCCTTACAAGAGCCACCGGGTAAAGTTAGAATACGCTTCCCTGGGCGGAAACACCCGCCCAGGGAGAATTGTAGTTGATCGAAGTAGACCCTGAAAGGCTTTATGCTTTAGCGGATTTCAGGAAAGGAGTCATGTACTTGAAGTTGCCCCAGTGGGTATACGGTGCGCAATATTGGTTCTCGCTGCCGGGCCAGTTGGTCCAGTAGGTTTCGTCCCAGCCAATGAAGCCGATGTAGCCGTAGGTTGGGAGTCCGGGCATGCTCTTGACTGCTTCCTTCAGACCTTCGATGCCGATGGCGATGACGGCTTCGGTGTTGAAGGGATCCGTCTCGCGCAGCCGCTTGATGATGTCATCCATCTCCGGGGTTGACCAGCGACAAGAATGGCCCTGGGTACGTTCGCCAACAGGCCGGATGTAAGCGGAGTTCCATCTGTCGAGCACGCGGTACAGGTCGGGACCCGCACCCCAGGGTTCCTGAGCAGGCCAGTCACCGCTCACATCAAAGTCGCCGACAGCGATCAGATCAGCACGCGCTTCCGACGGGAAAATCTCGGCATCAATGCCGAACTTCTTCCA
>JAFGJA010000683.1 GCA_016929355.1 Anaerolineae bacterium
AATCCGCGTTACGCACACGCCCCACCCCGCGTTACAATACCCCGTGACACAATGCACCCCTGATCTCGTATAACTCGTTGAGGACACACTATGCCCGTTCGGATTCCGGTTCGTTTTGCGATTCACTTAGCCCTCGCCCGCCTGCTGACCCAGTGGCGATCCCTGCTGACGATCATCGCCGGAACCGTCCTCAGCGCGTCGATTGGCGCATTAGTCCCCCTTTACACCACTGCTGTATCCCAGGTTGGCATGACACAGCGCCTCGCGGCAGAACCCGCCCAGGATGTGCATGTTGCCGCCAGCATCAGTTTGCGCGCCAGCGCCTATACGGATCGCGGCGGGCTGCGCCAGATCGCGGACGATGTGACGAATGAGATTACGCTCCCGCGCGTAGCCGCCGACCTCGGTGGGATCGCGGCCTGGGTGGATGAGGTCATCGTTTACCAGGAAACCGAAGCCATGGGTGTGCTGCTTGTGCCCGATGGTGTCACGCCGCATCCCGCTAACGAAAATCTCGAACCCCTGACCGGCGTTCGCACCCGGTTAGCCTATTATGACGACTGGCAAAATCGCGTGCGGATCGTCGCCGGGCGTCTGCCGGATTTGCCCCTGCAACATGCCGAGCAATTTGGCGAAGACATCGCGGAAGATATGGAGATCGTCATCAGCCTGACGACGGCGAACGAACTTAATCTCGCCGCCGGGCAGTTGATCATTCTGGATCAGGGCATGAGTCCGCAGGGGAGTCGGGGCGGTGGACATTCGTCCAGCCAGCCGATCATTGCGCGGATCGTGGGCATCGTCACCCCGCTCGATGACGAAGCCCCGTACTGGATGGACCCGGCTCCCCTGCGCCTGTTGGATCGCAGCACGGGCGCGGCTCCCTGGGCCTATCAATTCGTCAGCCTGACCATTGCGGAATCCGCGTACCGCGCGGCGACTGAGTTTTTGCCGGATACACCGACTAAGATCGGTTGGCGCGTGCTGTTTGATCACGATAAGTTGCCCTTCGCGCAGATCGATCAGGCACGCGCGGCGCTGCGCACGTTTGCGCGGAATCTGCGCGCGGCGTGCGTGGATACGCCCAACAGCGCCAATGATGCCACCCAGAATCTCGGTTTTAACTACCACACGCGCCTGATTGATTACGATGTGGTCCGCACCGATCAGGATAGCGGGATTTTGCTGGATTACGCCAAACGCCAGGAATTACTCGCTGCGCCCTTTGGTTTGCTGCTGCTGCAAATTGGCGTGCTGGTGCTGTTTTTCCTGATGGTCACGGCGGCGTTGGTCCGGCGCGGCGAACGGCGCGAGATCGCCATGCTGCAAAGTCGCGGCGCGTTAGACAGCCAGATCATGTTTCTGCGTGGGATCGAAGCGCTGCTGATCTGCATTTTTGCCGTGATCGTGGCCCCTTTGCTGGCGCAGCAGTTATTGCGGTGGCTCGGTCCCAGCGTCGCTAATACGGACGATTTCCCTCTGCCGTTAACGGGGCGTGTGTTTGTCTTTGCCGGGATCGCGGCGGGCGTCACCTTCCTGACGCTGATCGGCACGCTGCCCCCTGTGTTACGGATGCCGTTAGTCGCGGCGGGCGGGGCGGCGCAGCGCAGTGTTACGCGGCAGTGGTGGCAGGCATACTACCTCGACGCGGTATTGGCGCTGGTCGGGTTGGGCGCGCTGTGGCTGTTGGTCCGGCGCGGATCGCCGCTCGCAGATGTGAATCTCGGCGGGCAGCAGGCCGATCCCCTGATGCTGCTGGCTCCGGCGCTGTTGTTTCTGGCGTTAGGCAGTCTCGCCTTGCGCTTTTTCCCGATCATCGCGGGGATCGCGGCGCGCATCGCGGCTACACGGGCTGGCTTACTCGGCGCGCTGGCAAGCTGGCAACTCAGCCGCGAGCCGGTGCATTACGGGCGGATCACGTTTTTGCTCGCGCTGGCGATTGGGATCGGCTGGTTTGCGACCAGTTTTCGCGCTACCGTCACCAACAGCCATGACGATCAAGCCGAATATCGCGTCGGCACGGATGTGCGTTTTACTGAACGTGATACGCGCCTGAACGTCAATCGCGCGCGCCCCGCCGCAAGTTACCTCGCTCATGATGATGTGGTCGCCGCGAGTACGGCCCTGCGCGTCTTCAACACGAATCTCTCGACCAATCGCCAGAGCAATATCAATGTCAACGGCACGCTGCTGGCGATTGATCCGGCTACGTTCGCCGGGGATCATGATCACGACACAGGCGAAAGACTCACCTATTGGCGCGCGGATTTGGGCGCGATCACCCTGCCGCACGATCCCGATGATGAACTTGCTTGGCCCGAACGCGGGCGGGCGCTGCCCTTTGTGCCGGACAAAATCGGCTTGTGGGCGCGCTTTGATACGGCGCAGAGCGCGGGTGTTACGGGTATTACCCAGTTTCAGCCGGACGTGGATCGCCTCACGCAGCGTACCGATCTGGCGCTGCGCTTTTTGGATGCAGATGACGCCTGGATCGTCGTGCCGGTCAGCGTGGCGGAAATTGAATACGAGCGCGTCGGGACGGATGCGCCGGGGTTGGGCGCGGCGGCCTATCTCACCAGTGGGTGGGTGTATCTGGAAGCCGATTTGAGCGCGCTGACCTATACGCTGGTAGCCCCGCTCAAATTGGTATCCGCCTATTGGACGTATCGCAGCGATAACGCTGATGGCGAATCCGGCAACCGGCTTACGCTGGCCGATATGACACTGATCGATGCGGCGGGTGAGGTGACGCCGTTCACCATTTTCTCCGATCCCACCTGGACATTTCAATATGATCGCGGCGCAACCGCCGAGGGCGATACCTATGCGACGCACAATGTATCGGGCCGGACGGATGCGCTGCGTATCCAATGGGCGCAAGACGCCCAGCGCACGGTGATCGGCGCACTGCTCAATTATCCCGCGCCCCCCGTGATCGACGCGGTGATCAGCCGCCGGATGCAGGAAATTAACGCGCTCACCTGGGGATCGAATGCCGCGCCGTTTACCATCTGGAATATCGGCGGCGTACACCCGCAGTTTCGCGCGGTAGATGTCGTGGATTATTTCCCTTCGCTGTATGACACCATGCCCACCGAGGCGAATCCGGCGGGCGATTCGTTTATGGTAGTTGATGTACGCGCGTTGTTGTACTGGCTGAACCGGCGGCCTAGCGCGACGGTTTATCCCGATGAGGTGTGGGTGCGTTTGGCGGAGGATTTCGATCAGCGTGATCCGGCGGCGGTGGCGGCGTTTTTGCGGAGCCTGGAAAGTCTGGATCGTTATGAGGCGGGCGGCGTCGTGATCTTGAGCGATGTGTCGCTGGCGGCAGAATTGAGCAAACTCCGCACCGATCCGCTCAGTTTGGGGCTGTTGGGGCTGATGTATCTGGCATTTATCATC
>JAFGJA010000684.1 GCA_016929355.1 Anaerolineae bacterium
GGTGATGCATCATCGCAGACCGGGGCGTTTGTATTTAGAGGTAGGGGAACACCAATGTGTGCTCCCGGTATGATTTTTTAAGGTATGTGATCCGCGTAGGGTTACTCGCTGTCGCTGGTTTCCTCGGCGGAGTCTTCGCCAGCATCCTCTGCGGTGTCCTCGCTAGCTTCATCAACCGTTTCGCCCTCAACCGGCATGGTCGCTTCGTAGTCCGCCAGCATATTGAACATGGCGTCGTTGGCATCTTGCAGCGCTGTCGCGTCAAAGCCGACCAGATCGAAACTCGCCAGCGTGTCAATGCTGGTGTCGCTGTACAGATGCCACAGGAACGCGCGCACCATTGGATTAGTGAACGTGGCGCGGCTGATGTGGATGTTCGCCGGGAAGCCGAGCGGATAGGTTCCGTCCATCAGGGTTTCTGCGGCGGGCACAACACACGCATCGCCAATGCCCAACAGCTTGATCGGGGCATCGGGCGCGCTGGCGTATTCGGTCCACCACGCATAGGTGAGGCCGTTATCGGTGTTGCCAACACCCACCAGACGGTAATCGGCATCGGCATTTTCGAGGCCATCCGTGCGGAAGGGCATGGTCAGATCGCCGATCAGGTTATAGGTCAGGAAATCGGCTGCGCCATCGCTCAGCGGCGGCTGCACCAGCACAATTTCCGTTTCCGGCCAGTCAGGATTGATGTCGCTCCACAGCGCGGCGGCGGGAGTCTCGTCGGTCCCGGCGCGGAACAGCACGGCGGCTTCGGCGGCGGTCAGGCAGTCGATCCAATCGGCGGCTTCCGGCACGGCCACGACGAGCGCTTCATAGCCGAGGGCGACGGTTTCATATTCGACATCATTGGCATAGCACAGCGCGATGTCATTTTGATTTGCGGCGCGCGTGGTTTGCAGCACATCCGCTTCGCCTTGACAGAAAGCGGTCCACCCATTTTCATTGCCGAGTGTGTCGGCGGTGACAACGGCGTTGGGGAAGCTGGCTGCAAATGTGCTCTGGATCGAGGCGGTCATGTCATTGAGCATCGACGTGCCCACCAGCGACAGCGTGCCCGCATCACCTGACGAGATTGTCACGGGGGAAGCCGGGCGGGTGAAGGTGCGGCCACTGTTGCCCGTGATCACGTTATTGAGGCCGTATTCATAGGTGCTGAGATCGGCCAGGGTGAAACCTTGTTCCAAACCAATAGCCTTGACGCCGTCATCCGTTTCCAGCGCAAATTGCAGGAAGGCTTGCACGTCGGCATTTTGCGCGCGGGCGGCGTTGACATACAGGTAATCGGTGCGGGCGAGCGGGTATTCGCCACTGCTGACCGTGCTGACGGTGGCCGGGGTGCATTGCCCCTCGGCATTCATCACGTCGAGCGGGTACAGGATGCCATCGGTATTCGCTTGTTCGAAAGCGGCCAGCGACATGAAGCCCATCGCGCTTGATTCTTCGGCGGATACGGCGGCGATGATCGCGGCGGGATCAGCTTCCAGCGTAATGTCTTCGCGCAGATCGCCCGCCGGAACCAGATTGCTGAACAGCAAATAGGCTGAGTCGAGATCGTTGGGGCCGTAGAATTCAATGGCGGTGTCCATGACGCTCGACCCCAGGTAGAGCCAGTTCGGGGCATCTGCGCCGCCCAACTGCCAGATGTCCTGCACCTGATCGAGCGCAAGGCAGGTCACATCGAGGGTGGGCGGGGCGACGAGGACGACCACTTCATAGGCCAGCACCGTTTCGATGAAGTCCTGCCCGTTAGCGGCACACGCGGCAATTTGTTCATCGGTCATCGGCTCGGTTGCCATCACCATATCGACTGTGCCGTTACACAGCGCGTCGAAGCCGGTGGTCATCCCGCCTGCCGGATCGATCTCAACGGCGCTGTCGGGATTAGCGGCAAGGTAGGCGTCACGAATCGCCATCACTAAATTTTCAAGTTCCATTGTGCCCTGAATGGTGACGGGTTGGGTTTCATCATCCTGGGCATAACCCACCGTCGGGATCATCAGGGCGATCACCAGGGTAATGAGCAGGGCGGAACGTAACAACTTTGGCATGGAAAAAACTCCTCCAATTTCGATCAGCGCGCCGCATCGACTGACGCGCGGCGGGCCAATGGCTAATAGACATCAATTCATTCATACTCGGACGATTTTACACGCTGGTAGAAATATGTCCAGCGTGAGACGGAATTTGGGTGGGTAATCGGGTATAATCCGCCTATTATGACCAAATACTATGTCTATCGCATCATGATCGGGTTGGCTGCCGTGCTGTTCGTGGGCGGCGCTGCCGGAGCCTATGCCGGATATGCCGCGCCATATAATCACGATCTGCGCGTGTTGGGTAATCCGCGCGCGTGGGCGGCGTATTGGCACGATCAGCGCTGGGCGGAAGGGGATTTTTACGCCTGCGCGTTGTATGCGCAAGCGTCCGTGTTAGAGGCGCTGGGCTATGATTTCGCTGCCGAACTCGCCGCCGCCCGCGATCTCGGTCAGCGTGACCGGTGGTATGCGCCGGATCAGGGCGCGATTGGTTTGGGCCAACCACTGCGGGCGCA
>JAFGJA010000685.1 GCA_016929355.1 Anaerolineae bacterium
CGCGCCGATCACATCATGATTCTGGACGATGGGCACATCGCCGAATATGGGGACCGGGAACGCCTCGCCAGCGATCCGAATTCGCGTTTCTTCAACTTATTGCAAACGGGCTTATCTGAGGTGCTGGTATGACAACCGCCGATCTGGTCAATGATGAACTCGACAAGAAATATCCGAAGCCGCCGATTGCCACCTGGAAAGTGATCTGGCGTTTGATCGTTTATGGCCGCCGCTTCTGGATACCGAACCTGATCGCCATGCTGTTCCTGAACATCTTCTGGCAGTTACCCGGCTTGCTGAACCGCGAGTTTTTCAACCTGCTCACGGGCGAAGCCGACGCGCACTTCGGCATCTGGACGCTGGTGGCGCTGCTGTTCGTTGGGGAAGTGGCGCGGCTGGCGGGTATCTGGGGTCTGATTCAAACGAATGTGCCGTTCTTTGTGCATACCATGACGCTGCTGCGCAAAAATCTGCTCTCGAACGTGCTCAAGCGCCCCGGCGCAAAAGCCCTGCCCTATTCACCCGGCGAAGCGATCAGCCGGTTTCGCGGCGATGTATTCGAAATGCCGTTGTTTGCGCTGTGGATTAACGACATTCTGGGGATGATCTTCTTCGGCGTGATCGCCTTCACCATCATGATCAGCATCAACGCCCGGATCACGGCGTTAGCGGTCATCCCGTTCATTCTGGTTGCCATCGGTGCGAATGCTGCCACCGAACGGATCGAGAAATATCGCCGCGCCAGCCGCAAATGGGCGGGCATCGTCACCGGGTTTATTGGCGAGATGTTCGGCGCAGTGCAAGCGGTCAAGGTGGCGACTGCCGAAGAAGGCATGATCGCGCACTTCAACGAAATCAATGACGAACGCCGTCAGGTGGCGCTCAAGGATGCGTTGTTCCAGCAGATTCTTAACTCGTTCTTCCGCAACGCGGTCACGCTCGGTACAGGCGCAATCCTGCTGCTGGCGGGCCAGGCCATCCAGCGCGGCGAATTTACAGTGGGTGACTTTGCGCTGTTCGCCTTCTACCTGGAATTCGTCAGCGAACTGACCGCATTTGGCGGCCTGCTGTGGGCGCGTTACCGGCAGATCGGCGTTTCGGTGAGCCGCATGTATCGCTTGATGGAAGGCGCGCCGGATGAAGCATTAGTCGAGTTCAGCAAAGTCTATCTGTCGGGCGAACTGCCGGAGATCACGGACATTGTGCGCCCGGATAGCAGCAAACTGCACGAACTCGCCGCGCACAACCTGACCTATCATTATCCGAATACGGAAAACGGGATCACGGACATCAATCTGCGACTGCCGCGCGGCCAATTTACCGTGATCACCGGACGTGTGGGATCGGGCAAAACGACGCTGCTGCGCGTCTTGCTGGGGCTGCTGCCGCGTGATGAGGGGGTAGTGCAGTGGAACGGCGCGAATGTTGACAATCTCGGTGATTTCTTCGTGCCGCCGCACAGCGCGTATACGTCGCAAGTGCCGCGTTTGTTCAGCCACACCCTGCGCGATAATGTGCTGATGGGCCTGCCCTATGAGGATGAGCGCGTCATGGCCGCGATCCACGCCTCGGTGATGGAGCAGGACTTGGTCGATCTGGAAGATGGCCTCGAATCGATGCTGGGGCCGAAGGGCGTCAAGCTCTCCGGCGGGCAGATGCAGCGCACCGCCGCCGCGCGGATGTTCATTCGCCAGCCGGAACTGCTGGTCTTTGACGATCTCTCCAGCGCGCTGGACGTGGAAACCGAAGCGATCCTCTGGGAGCGTGTGTTTACCAACCAGGCGGCGACATGCCTGGTCGTATCGCACCGCAAGGCCGCGCTGCGCCGCGCCGATCATATCATTGTGTTGAAGAATGGGCGGATCGAGGCGGAAGGTCAGCTTGACGATCTGCTGGCGAGTTGCGCGGAATTTCAGGCGTTGTGGGAAGGCGATCTCGAACCGGCCACGCCGCCGACCTATGAAGCACCTGCGCTGGAACCTATACCCGTCGCGGGGGATTAGAACCTCACCCCCCAACCCCCTCTCCATCGCATGGAGAGGGGGAGTCCGGCACGCACACACTAGCGCACCATACGCGGCCCGCTCCTCCGCGCGTTCGCGCGGTACGAAATCGCGCGCGATTTCGTAGACAATCGCAGATTGTCAGGAGCGGGCCATCACACGCACCCTCACACCAACGCCCCCACGAGACAATTTGCATTCTGGGTACAAGTCTGGTCAAATGGTGTGCATCTGTATTTACACGTACCAGCGAAACGAATAAACCCAAGCTATGCAGAACGAAAAAGTCATCGTCATCAACGGCATTTCACGCGGCGGGACCAATATCCTCTGGAACATGATCCAGTCACACCCGGCGGTGTGCGGCGCGATGTATGAAACCGATCAACTCTTTGCCCCCTGGACCAAAAATCGCCTGCGGATCGTCACGGATACCGTGTTCCGCAATCCCCTGCTCCGCATTCCGCCATTCATCACCATCGCCGCGCCGCTCATTGATCAGCGCCTGTTTAACGTCAAACTCCGCAACCTGAATGATTTTTATAACGGCTTCAGCACGGAGGGCGTACCCTACACCCGCGCAGAAATCGAACGCAGCGCCGTATGCTTGAAATCGATCAACAACACGATCTACTCCACGCCATTATTTGCGCGCATCTATGGCGAGCGCCTGTATACTATCGGCATCGTGCGCAACGGGTACGGCATCTGCGAAAGCTGGGTCCGGCGTGGCATTCCCGCCGCGAAAGCAGGCTTACGTTACCGGCAGTATGTGGAGACGATGTTCAAATACCGCGAACAGAATGAGCGCTACATGATCGTGAAATTTGAGGATATTTTGCAAGCGCCATTTGAAACGTTGAGCAGCATCTTCACGTTTTGCGATCTGGAACCCACTACCGTTGACAAGTTCCGCCTCAAATCCAAGCCGATCCTGACCGAAGATGGCAGCCGCAAAGTGCCATTTGGATCGCGCAACGTCAAATACTGGCTGGATCGAGACACGATTCAAGAGTTCCTCGTGCCGAACATCGCCACGATCCAATCCGACGCCTTGAGCGATGCGGACCGGCAAGCGTTCGAAGCGGAAGCGCTACCCGTGTTGCAGCAGTTGGATTACGCTTGATTTCCAAAAGCTAGCCTATCCATAGGGGTGGGTTTACTTGAATCCGCCCCCATACATTATTACATTTACTGTAAAGATATTTCTTCTGTTTCGTCGTCTGACGTATTATCAAATTGACGGAAAACAAAAAAATTCTGAAGGCATCCTTCAGCGTTCTCTGCTACCTTTTGAACCAACCCAGCAAACCACTCATCTTTAATGCCATACAGGGCTGAAATTATTTCGCCTTCAATCGACCAGCCTTTTGTATGACGATTTATTAATAACTCAACATAAGGCGATAGCCGGAGAACTATGTCAACCGGACGAAATTCACGCCGTGCTGCTTCTGCTTCCAGTTCAGGCAAGATCGTTAAGTAGGCTTCGTGATACTCAGGTAAACTACCAGGATAGGCTGTTAAGAATCGACGCAGATCAAAAACTTGCTCGCGGCTCAACTTAAACCACTCTCTACCTCCGCCATTTTCAACTTTGCGGACAGCGTGTAAACGTTGTAACCACCCCTCCCCTACAACCGCCTGACCATAAGTAATCTTCTTTGTTTCTTTGATAATAATTAACTCCCTATCGTTTCCAGCCCCATACTGACGAATCCGATTCGCCGCGTCACCGCGTCCAATCTTAAATATTGATGTGTCCGCTTGCTGCAAAAGATAGATACCAGATTGACCATTACTATTTAACATTCTGGATGCTCCACTCAATGATAATTGTTCAATTCATGTTCTATTAGAGAATATTGCACACCATTATATTTAGCAAAAGATATTTATGCAAGAAAAAACATTATCAATAAAACGTAAAAAGGTGGATTTGCCCACATTGTGAGCAATCCACCCTCTCAATATTTCATATTTGAAGTTAGGTTATCGTACCGCTACTTCTGCTACTATTTCCGCCGCTTCGGGAACCGGCTCAACACCGTGACCGCGTTCGGGACCAGCGTTTATTTATGTTGGAGGTTCCAGAAGTCTTGAATGCCTTACTTTACTTGGATCAAATCCATATTTCTCCACCAGTGATCTTACTGCTTCCTCGATCCAGGGTTGGGATGTAGGAGGAATGCATATTTGATCAAGTAAGATTTCTAGATCAACATCGACGTATGTACCGTATCTTTCCGTTTCATCTTTTTCCAATTCCATCTCTACTTGCTCGGTTAATTCTTGTTGTTCTCTTATTAATCTTTGTTCATCTTCTTCCGGTAATAAATTATGTACCTTCAAGTAGTTGATCGTTCTTTCCCGTTGACGTAACATCACCTCAGGGGAAGGACCAAGATTCATCAATGCCCTGAGTTCTCTTTCATGTTCAAAACTTGGTCTTTTATGCAAACAAAGACTCAACATATTTTCTTCATCTGAACTCAAATGATCGATCTCGTAATCTATGTAATAGACCTTGCCCAAATATATTTCTCTAGTTTCCCTGTCGAAACTTTTTTTCAAACATCCAATTGTTGACTGAACTGCAATTCCACCATCTCCGTATAATTTCCACATTGCAGCCGATTCATAATTGCCTATGTGCCAACAATTAACTGCTACTGTGTCGGCATGTCCGATTTGCCGAAAATATCGTTTTAAATCAGGTTGATCGTAATTTTTCGGGAAAGCTCCTTCATAGGGATCATCTTTCTGCAAACCTGCAACACGCCCAAAAAATAGAGCTTGCCTGTGCAACAGTGACACAAACTTTGTCAAACTCATGTACCGCCATATTTTGGTTTCATCATCAGGCAATTCACATACAGGATGATCTTTATACATGTTGTTTATGCCTCAATTTTCAATTATTTCAACACCGCAACCACGATCAGAAAAAATAACGCAGACACACACCGATCAAAAAATCTGCGTGTATCTGCGTTCATCTGCGTCCCATTAAATTTCGGTGTATTACTACTTCCGCCGCGTCGGGAACCGGCTCAACACTGTGACCGCGTTCGGGACCAGCGTCTTGTCGCCAATCGCCAGTTCACCAAGCGGCTTCTTGAGCGTGGTGCTCGCTGCGCCCTGGAACACAAACAACGGTGTGCCCTCGTCGGCGTGCGTCAGCTTGATATACGCCTGCCCCAACTGGTAGCCCTCGCTGTCAATGCTGCATGACGTGACCGTCCCGACCACGCGCCCGCGCGCATCTACCAACGGATCGCCGGGGTGCGGCGCGCGCACGCCCTTGCTATCCAGCCGGAAGCGCGTCACAACGGCATCACGCTTGAGTTCGCGGGCCAAAAACGCCGCCTTCCCAACGAAAAACGGCTTCCACGTCTTGACATAACCACCGAACCCCGCATCCGCCGGGGTCAGATTCAGACCGCCCGCGAGTTCGTGCCCGTAGAGCGGTAAACCCGCTTCGGTGCGCAGGCTGTCACGCGCCGCGAGGCCGATGGGCGTTGCGCCGGATTCGACCAAATCCTTGAACAGCGCCGGAGCCTGATCAGGATCGATGAACAGTTCGAACGCGATCCGTTCGCCGGTATAACCTGTGCGCGCCACGACCAGATCGTACCCGCCGAGGGTCGCGCGCGTCACGCCCGCCCAGGGCAGCGCCTTGATCCGCGCTTTAGTCGCGTCGTCGCCATGCAGACTCAGCAGTATATCGCGCGACTTCGGCCCTTGCAGCGCAATATCCACGCGCCGCGCCGCCCCCAACGCCGGATCGCGCAGATCGCGGATCGTCACATCGTCGCGCCCCGGCAGCGTCACACAGGGCCGCGCGGGATCAGCTAACAATTCACCGCGATGCAGGCCATTGACCCAGACCCAATC
>JAFGJA010000135.1 GCA_016929355.1 Anaerolineae bacterium
ATTTTAGTGATGACTGCCACGCCGATTCCGCGTACACTGGCGCTAACGCTGTACGCCGATCTCGATCTGAGCATCATTGACGAGATGCCACCGGGCCGCACGCCGATTGAAACGCGCGTGTTGCGCCGCGTTGAGCGCGAGCGAGCGTATAGTTTCGTCCAGGCGCAGATCGAAAAGGGGCGTCAGGCATTTATCGTCTATCCCCTGGTCGAGTCCTCCGAAGCATTGGAGGATGTCGGGGCGGCTGTTGATGAATACGAACGCCTCAAGAATGAGGTGTTTTACGCGCAGCGCGTCGGCCTGCTGCATGGTCGGATGAACCCCGCCGAAAAAGAAGCGATTATGCACACCTTTGCGGCAGGTGAGATCGATATTCTGGTTTCCACATCCGTGATCGAAGTGGGGATCGATGTACCCAACGCCAGCGTGATCTTGATCGAAGATGCGGATCGTTTCGGGTTGGCACAGCTGCACCAATTCCGAGGCCGAGTCGGGCGCGGCGAACATAAATCGTTCTGCTTGCTCGTCGCCGGTAAGACCAGTGATGTCGCCGATCAACGTTTGCAAGCGATGGAAGACACCACCGATGGCTTTAAACTGGCTGAGATCGATTGGGAAATGCGCGGCGCGGGCGACTTGCTCGGCTTGCGGCAAAGCGGCGTCGGCGAGTTCCGGCTGGCGGAAGTCATGAATCCACAGCAGGTCGAACTGGCCCAGCGCGAAGCCCGGACCATTTACGCCGAAGATGCAGACCTGACCCAACCCGAACACCAATTATTGGCTCAACGCATTCAAACCCTGCGGGATCGCCGGGCGGATGTGAGTTAACCCACAAGGACGAGTGTCTATTATGCGCCGAGAACATATCTGCTGCGCGATCTATCCCGGTTCGTTTAATCCGATTCATTACGGTCATATCGATATTGCGTATCGCGCGCTGCGAATGTTTGACAGCCTGGTGATCGCGGTCTATGTGCATCCAGGTAAACCTGATCTGTTTAGCGGCGACGAGCGCGTCGATCTGATCAAAAGTGTGTTTGCAGATGAAAACCGGATTCAAGTTGCGTCATATAATAAATTAACTGTAGACTATGCACGAGAGGTAGGCGCACATGCTATCGTGCGCGGCCTGCGTGTGTTTTCAGATTTCGAACTCGAATTTCGGATGGCGCTGGCGAACCGGCGGCTTGCGCCAGAAATCGAGTTTATCAGTTTCATGTCGGCTGAGGAACATCTGCATATCAGTTCGAGCACGATTCGTGAGGTTGCATCATTGGGCGGCGATGTATCCTATATGACACCGCCCTCCGTCGTAACAGCGCTCAAGCAGCGTTTTGCCGAACTGAAACAAGGCGGATCGACCAAATCATATATGACAAGCCTTAAGGAATAATAAACGGCAGCCGTTCTATATTACGTGGCAGTTGGAAGGGGAAACTTATGGATATTCAGCACCTTGTTGACCGGTTAGAGGATTTGATCGATGAAGGGCGGCATTTCTGGTTCAGCAAATTCACGCTGATCGATGAAGAACGCGCGCTAGAAATCATTGACCAGATGCGCATTTCCGTGCCCGAACAGATCGAAAAAGCCTCGCGGTTGATCAACCAACGGGATCGTTTGTTGGCCCAGGCCAATGAGGAAGCGACCCGCGTTATCCAACTGGCCCAGGAACGCAGCACCGAAATGACCGAACGTGATGCGATTGTGCAAACGGCGCAGAATCGTGCGCGGAACATCATTGAGCAAGCGCGGCGGGAAGCCGAAACGATTCGCGCTGATGCCGATGCTTACGTGTTGCAAGTGCTGCAAGAACTCGAAGAACAGTTGATCCGTAATCTGACCGTGACGCGCAACGGGATCAGCAAGGTGATCGAGGAACGTGAAGTGAGTCAAGCCACACCGGAAACCGTGTCCCAGGC
Source organism: Anaerolineae bacterium (assembly GCA_016929355.1). Classification (GTDB taxonomy): domain Bacteria; phylum Chloroflexota; class Anaerolineae; order Aggregatilineales; family Aggregatilineaceae; genus JAFGJA01. Next base: position 1,923 of record JAFGJA010000135.1, read on the forward strand.
GCTTGATGCCGAAGTCGAAGCCGTGACGCAGGCGTTAGATTCCGCCGACGTGACGGTTGATGCGGATACCGGCAGTGATCTGGCTGGCATCGGATAACGAATTGGCTCTGTGACGCAGCTTCGGGCCAGTTCGGACCGGGCTTAAGTCTTGACAGTCATTCAACGGCTGCCGTATAATGCTGCGGTTCCCGGTAGTATGAACCGGGGCATTCCCCGGCGATTCTGCCGCGATACGCACCTAGTGTAAGGAGTGATGTTATTATGGGTCCACTACCCAAGCGAAAAGTCTCAAAAACACGTCGTAATAAGCGTCGTGCGCATGATGCCCTCAGCCGCCAGCATTTGGTTGCCTGTGAAGAATGTGGCGAATACAAGCCCGCGCATCAAGTATGCCCCAAGTGTGGTGTGTACAAAGGGCGTGAAGTCATCACTATTGAAGAAGAAGAATAGGTCGTTAGCCCATCTCATGCGCCAATTTGCCGATCATGCAGCACATGGCGCATGAGGAAATGGGATTTTCCATTCCTCGGCTGTCCCACGTTCTGAAATTATAATCCCTGACCGAACATTATTGACATTTGTGCGTGGTTTGCACTATACTGGTCCTAACTTTGGGAGCGCTCCCAAAGTACGTAGTGGACGCGATGGACGGCCAAATCATCTACTTTTTGGGGGCTATTCATGAAATACGGTTATTTTGATGATGCGCAACGCGAATACGTGATTACGCAACCCGATACACCTTTGCCCTGGATCAATTATTTGGGAAGCGAGGCGTATTTTGGGATTATCTCCAATACGGCGGGCGGATATTCGTTTTACCGTGATGCGCGTTTGCGCCGCCTGCTGCGCTATCGCTACAACAATGCGCCGCTTGATGTCGGGGGGCGTTATCTCTATCTACGTGATAATGAAAGTGGTGCGTATTGGTCCCCCAGTTGGCAGCCGGTGCGCCGCGATCTGGACTCATATACCTGCCGTCACGGGATGGGCTATACGGTCATTGAAGGGGCGTATCAAAGCATCGAAGCCCGTACCCGTTATTTTGTCCCACTCGGTGAAAATCTGGAAATCTGGCAGTTCAGCGTCACCAATACGCGCGACACGGCTGCCGATCTCTCGGTCTTCTCGTTCGTAGAATTTAACCTGTGGGACGCCTACGACGACATGACCAACTTCCAGCGCAATTTCAATACGGGCGAAGTTGAGATCGAAGATGGGGTGATCTACCACAAAACCGAATACCGCGAACGCCGCGATCATTTCGCCTATTTTGCCTGTTCCGCCGACCTCGCCGGATTCGATACGCAGCGTGAAGCGTTCCTCGGCCCATACCGTGATTTTGGCGAGCCGTTGGTAGTAGAACGGGGCGAATCCACCAATTCACACGCGCATGGTTGGCAGCCTATCGGCTCGCATCATGTCAAATTGGCATTGCAACCGGGCGAAACGCGCCAGATTATTTTTGTGCTGGGCTATCATGAGAATCCGCGCGATCAAAAATTCGATCCGCCCGGCTCCTCGATCATCAACAAACAAACCGTAAAACCGACTATTGAGCGTTATCTGGACACTGCCCTGGTCGAAACGGCCTTTATGATGTTAGGCGATCAGTGGACGCAGTGGCTTGATCTGTTCCAGGTCGAAACGCCGGACGAACACACTAACCGCATGGTCAATATCTGGAATGCGTACCAGAATATGGTCACGTTTAATATGTCGCGCTCGGCATCGCAGTTTGAATCGGGAGTGGGACGCGGGATGGGCTTCCGCGATTCGAGCCAGGATTTACTCGGTTTCGTACACATGGTCCCCGAACGTGCTAAGGAACGGATTCTTGATATTGCGGCCACCCAGCTTGAAACCGGCGGTGCGTATCACCAGTACCAACCCCTGACCAAGCGCGGCAACGATGCAGCCGGTGATAATTTCAACGATGATCCACTCTGGTTGGTGTTGGGTACGGCGGCGTACATCAAAGAATCCGGCGATTGGAGCATCCTTGATGAGCCGGTAACGTATGAAAGCAAGCCCGGCTCCGAAACACCGCTCTACGAGCATCTACAGCGCTGCATCCAGTACACGCTGGATCGACTTGGCCCGCACAATCTGCCGCTTATTGGGCGCGCGGATTGGAACGACTGTCTTAACCTGAATACGTTTAGCGACGAACCCGGCGAATCGTTCCAGACGACCACGAACATGGATGGCAAAATGGCCGAGTCCGTGTTTATTGCGGGGTTGTTCAACCTCGCCGCGCAGGACATGATCGGATTGGCGCAGCATTTGGGTCATGACGATGAAGCCGCCCGTTATGCCGAGGCTATCGCGCAAATGGACGCGACGGTCAAAAAAGCGGGGTGGGATGGCGCATGGTTCCGCCGCGCCTATGATCACTACAGCAACCCGGTGGGATCGCAGGCAAACGACGAAGGCCAAATTTTCATCGAGCCGCAGGGCATGTGCATCATGGCCGGGATGGGCCTGGATGATGGGCGTGCAATGCAGGCGCTTGAGTCGGTGAATGAACGGCTGGCGACGAAACACGGCATTGTTTTGCACAATCCCCCATACACCAGTTATCAACTGCACCTGGGTGAAATTTCATCCTACCCGCCCGGTTATAAAGAAAACGCAGGTATCTTCTGCCACAACAATCCCTGGATCATGATCGCGGAAACGCGGGTGGGCAACGGGGCGCGCGCGTTTGATTACTACCGCCGGATCAACCCATCCGCACGGGAAGCGATCAGCGACGTGCATCGCTGCGAACCGTATGTATATGCGCAGATGATCGCGGGGAAAGACGCCCCCACGCATGGCGAAGCGAAAAATTCGTGGTTGACAGGTACGGCAGCCTGGAACTATGCGGCGATTACGCAGTGGATTTTAGGCATCCGGCCCACGTATGACGGGTTAGAGATCGCGCCCGTGATCCCGCAGGCATGGGATAGTTTCACCGCCACGCGCCTGTTCCGGGGCGTAACTTATCACATCACCGTGCAGCGTGTGGGTGAAGGCAATCAGGTGACATTAGAGGTCGATGGCGAAGCCTGCGCGGGGATAGTGGTCCCTGTACCGGCGGGCAAAAACGACGTAACGGTGATCGCCACTTTGCAATAACAATTCCCCAAATGGTGTTGTTGGGCTTGTTCTACTCCTGAGTGGAGCAAGCCCGCTCCCCTACACCATGATGATCACAACCAGCCAGATTATCATGATGGCACTCGCCAGCAGCATTGCCCCCAATTGAAGCTGTCCGGTGGCATCAATGGCCGTTGTGCCGCGCATATCGTTCGCCGTTTTGAAGATCAGCAGAATCGGCAGCAATCCCAGCCCGACAAAACCCAACCAGAGCGGCCATAGTCCTAATAACACACTGATCCCCAGGCAAAAAGCGGCCAGGCCCAGACTGGCATACATAGCCCATTGCGTGCGTGTGCGGCCTAGCAGATAGGCCGTATTACGCAGTCCCGCAGCTTGATCCATGTCGTAATCGCGCAGTTGGTTGTATAACTGCCCATAAGCCGAGATAAAACCCACGCCCAACGCCACCCACCACGCCGCGCCCGGCGTTGAACTGTAGGCGAAATAGCCCGCCAGAAACAGCAGCGAACTCAGCATCAGCACATGCGCAATCACATCAATAACCGGCAGCGCTTTGAGCCGTACTTTGCGCCACGAATACAATCCGCCGAGTGATACGGTCAATGTACCGGTCAGCAGCGTGATCGCATTCACCCCCGCGAAAAAAAGTAACGCCAGCAGACCCACGCTAACGGAAGCGAACCATCCTAAACGCGGTGTGATCAGGCCGCTTGTGATCGCGTTCTGCGCAGCGCGCGCGGGATCGCGGGCATCATCTGGCGCGTCTTCAATGTCGTTAACCATAAAAGCAAACGTGACCGCGCCGGTGTTGGCGAGCAAAACGAGGATAATCCGCGCATCCGGGGTTTGCTCAGTCGCGGTGAGCGCCATATTCACGCCGAGCAAGGTTGCGGGCAGCGTAAACGGTAGGTGATCGCGCCAGCGTGTCAGGCGAATCAGGCCAGTGATCATTGGTAATGCTGCGCCTGCGTCTGGAACAGGAAGGCGTATTTGCCATCCAACGCCATTAACTCGTCGTGTGTGCCACTTTCGATGATGCGCCCATCGTCGATCACGTAAATCCGATCCGCCATGCGTACCGTTGAAAAGCGGTGGCTGATGGTGATGGTCGCCCGATCCGTCGTCAGATCGCGCAGTTTGAGGAAAATTTCGTATTCCGCTTTGGCATCCATCGCGCTGGTGGGTTCATCGAGGATAATGAGTTGCGCATCCCGCAGAAAGGCGCGCGCCAGGGCGATTTTTTGCCACTCCCCGATGCTGAGTTCCTCGCCGTGCTGGAACAGCTTGCCGAGGATCGTATCGTAGTCCTGCGGCAGTTTTTGGATCACTTCAGCCGCGCCTGAATACTGCGCAACGGTCTTGATTTGTTCCATGTCTGGATCATCTTGCACATTACCCAACCAGATATTTTCTTTGGCGGAGAGGTTATAGCGGGCGTAGTCCTGCAAGATAACGCCGATCTCATCGCGCAGCGCCACTATATCCAGGTCGCGCAGATCGATTCCGTCAATGGTGATGCGGCCCTCTGTCGGATCGTACAACCGGCAGAGCAGTTTGATCAGAGTGGTTTTACCGGAACCGTTCTCCCCGACCAACGCGACCTTTTCGCCGGGGCGAATGGTCAGATTTATATCCTTGAGCGCTTGCCGTTCGGTGTTGGGGTATTGGAAACGAACATGATGGAATTCGATACCGGTCTGCATAGGGCGCGGCATGGGTTGGGGATGGGGCGGGCTGACGATACTGGGTTCGAGTTCGAGGAATTCGTAGAGATTCGACAGGAACAAATTATTCTCATAAAGGCTGGCAACGCCGCTCAACATTTGCCGTAGTGAGCTTTGCCCGCGCTGAAACGCCTGATAATACATGACCAGCGAACCCAGCGTAATGACTCCTTCAAGCGCCTGATGCGCAATGAACGTATACGCGCCGTAAATAAACACTGTCGCAAAGACGGACGCGCCGAGATCAACAGCCGCTTGCCACCGGGCCAGCCCTAATTGTTCTCCGCGTAAAATGATGCGCAAGGCGGCGTAACGCTGCTTGAATAGTTCGCCCAGGTTAAACAGCCGCACCTCTTTAGCCGAATTTTCCCCGGTCAGCAGCCAGTTATAGTAATAGGTCAGGCGCTCGGTGGCAGTGCGATCCCGCAGCCAATGGTAGCGTTTGCCGGAATATTTCACGCGCACCACAAAGCCCGGCAGCACCGCAATCAGCAGCACAACGCCGATAAGCGGATGCAGCGTAGTTAACAGCCCTACAATGGCAACCAGTGAAATCCCGTTCGAGCCAAGCTGCGTCAGGTTTTGCAAGATACTGAGCGGGCGAAAAGGGGCTTCACGCTGCGCGCGCTGGAGTTGGTCGAAATATTCAGGGATTTCGTAATACGCGAGATCAACCGCAACGGATTTACTGTGAATGATCGCTTGCATGTAATCCGAAACGATCAACGCCTGAGTTTGATTCACAATGCCCGCTACGGTGCTGACTAATGAGGTCAGGATGCTGACCACCCCTGTAATGATCACGACAATGATCACTCTTTGCAGAAAATCGTCGGGCGTGCCACTGATCACGCCATCAGAAACGGTGTCCACCATTAACTTCATCATGTAGAGCGAAATGAGGGGCAGCACACCCTGCAAAATGACCAGAATGATCGTGGCGATGGTCCAGCGCGGCGTGCTTTGCCACACAAACCGCAGCGCGAGATCAAAGCGAATTACGCGGCGCAGGCGGATCAGCAGTGATTTTAGAACGGGCATCAGCAGCCCCTATCAGCGTGATAAAACAATCGGCGGTGGGCAAATCGTACCAATAATACAGGGCGCAGTGCGTTTGTCAACATTATGCTGATTTGGGCGAGACACGTTACTATTCGCGCATGTTTCTTGTTCATGAAATGAGGTGTTGATGATCAATGATTCGTTCCACTATCAGGCCGGATCGCTGTGGGGTGATGGGGTAGCGCTGGATACTATCGCGGAAGCCGTGGGCACACCGGCTTATGTGTACAGCGCCACGCGCCTGTTAAACAACGTCCACCGCTTGCAAACAGCCTTTGCGCCGCTCAGCCCCGACATACATTACAGCATTAAGGCGAATGGCAATCTGGCGCTGCTGCGTTTGCTGAAAGATGCGGGCTTGGGCATGGATGCCGTCAGCGCTGGCGAAATTTACCGTGCCCAACAAGCGGGTGTTGATCCGGCCCATATTGTGTATGCGGGTGTGGGCAAAACGCGCACCGAGATCGCCTATGCGTTAGCGGCGGGCGTCGGGTGGTTTAATGTCGAAAGTCACGCCGAACTGCAATTGCTCAATACATTAGCCGGGGAAACGGGGCAAACGGCACAAGTGGCCCTGCGCTTAAATCCTGGTATCCAGGCGCAGACGCATCACCACATTGCCACCGGGCATTTTGGCGCAAAATTCGGTATGACACCCGATATCATTCAGGATATTCTGGCGCACCGGGCGGATTATGCTCATTTGCACATTGCGGGGCTGCACATCCATATCGGGAGTCAGTTGGGTGATGTGCGCGAAACGGTTGAAGCCGTGCGCGCGGCGCAAGCGTTAGCTGCCCCGTATGCAGACATGCGCACGTTGAATATCGGCGGGGGGTTCCCGGTCCATTACACGGCTTCCGACGAGTATCCGCCGCCGGAAGCCTTTGCCACCGCGCTTGTGCCAGCATTGGACGGGTGGCAGTTGATGATCGAGCCGGGACGGTCCATTGTAGCTGATGCCGGGATGCTGCTGGTTTCAGTGCTGTATATCAAGGAGCAGGGCGGCCAACGCTTTGTGATCAGTGATGGCAGCATGACCGAATTGATCCGCCCCGCGCTCTATGACGCGATTCACCCGGTGATCCCGGTGCGTGTGTCGGATCAGGCTGCTAATCATGAGGCCAAACCAGCCATTGTCGTCGGGCCAGTCTGCGAATCCTCGGATGTGCTGCACCGGGGAGCGCTGCTGCCGCCGCTTGTGGCGGGGGATCGGCTCGCGGTAATGGTCGCAGGCGCGTATGGCATGGTGATGGCTTCGAATTACAACATGCGTCCTCGTCCGCCGGAAGTATTGGTCGAGGGTGACACATGGCGAGTCATCCGCCGCCGCGAAACGTGGCAGGATGTGTTACAGTTCGAAATGTAACTGCAAGCGGTAAAAGACGTAACAAGACTCCAGACGGAGTCTTTTTTGTTTACCCTGTGGCCCTAGGTTTACCGGCGTTGATTTAGCACTTCTTTATCCACTTGCTGTTGCCCCTATGCTATGTTTTTCTTACCTGAATTTTGTTGATGGGGCGTTGTCTAATGCTGCCGTTGCATCACGACAAATCATTACTGCCAACAGAGAAATTCCGTGCTGCGGGAGGGTCTGTGTCCGAGATTGATCGGCTACGCGCCGAAAATACGCGTTTGCGCCAACTAAATAACCTGTACCGGAATGCGATCACGTTTGCCGGACATGAATGGCGTAATCAATTATCGCTGCTCAATTTGTCCGTGAGTCGGTTGCAGTATGATACATTGAACGACCAACAACAAACCTTGTTGATGCACTTGCAACACAGCGCGGCGGCGATGCTGCGCATTGCCCACCAGTACATGTCATTGGCGCATGTGGAGCATGGTGTATTCCAACTGCATCCCGTCTTGACCAATCCGGCGGAGAATATCCTCAACCCGGTCTTTGCCAGTTTTGCGCATCTACTTGCAGATCGCCATCAAACGTATGCGATCAATGTCAGCCGCCCTGGTTTATTAGTCTGGGCCGATAGTGAATTGTTGCTGACTGCGTGCCAAAACATTGTTGGCGCGGCGGTACGGTATAGCGCAACTCAGAGCGAGATTATGGTTGATGTGTTGGAACGGGTCAATGTCGATGAGTTTAGTTTTGTATGTTCCAACACCATCCTCACGAATAGTGAATTGCAACAATTATCCGATCCGTTCAATTGCGTCAAAAATCAACCCACCCTATTACCTACGGAAATAGGTTTATATCTCGCCTGTTTGATTATCAATGCGCATAATGGCCGTATCGATTTTGAGGCCAGTCCGAGCGGAAAACTTCAGTTCACATTTACGCTGCCCAAACGCAGCTTACGCAACTAAACTTGATCCGAACGCCGCACTGACCAGGGTTTACTTGTTGTGATTCAGGCACTATACCCATCATGGATGTAACCAGATGGTCAAGATTGTTCCCGTATCCTGGGTTGGCTGGGTGTCACTGGTTACATCTATGCGCCCCTGATGCCGTTCAACGATTTCTTTCAAAATAGCTAACCCCAAGCCGGTCCCCGGTGTGTTCGATTCGTGCCCGGTTTTACCCCGAAAAAAACTTAGTATGGTATTTAAGCGTGATGTCCAACCTACTGTGATCCTCCACTAACTTGATCGTTTTCGCTCACAAGGTTGATGCGAAAAGTCTACCAATTGTCAGGCAAACCTTGAGCATTCTCGGTTTTCGTGCCAGACTTATGCATGAGAAAGACCTTTTTGCGTTTAAAGGTGACTATTTTTAGGAGGATTACCGATGGCCCTGATCGTATCTTATGTTGGTTCTGATGGTCCCCAGTACGGCGTATTAATTGATGGCACAGTCTATACCTGGACTGGCGATCTCTTTACGGCGTCCGATTTCATCCCTGGCGATCCGGTTGGCGCGGTGGATGATGTCGAACTCGCGCCACCCATCGCGCAGCCGAGCAAAATTGTCTGCATCGGGCGTAACTACGCAGCACATGCTGCCGAACATAACGCCGCCGTCCCTACC
>JAFGJA010000136.1 GCA_016929355.1 Anaerolineae bacterium
ACACCAGCCACGCCAAGTTTATTGAGGGATTATGACCACAACTCAACCTATGCCATCGGCGCGCCCCCCTGCCGCGCAACCTCACCCGCACCGCCGTCGTCGGTCCCGGCGCGCTGCCCCGCAAAATCCCTGGCGGCGACGTTTGCAGAATTATCTGCGCACCATCTTTTCGCGTGGTGATTTATCAAGTTTGCTGATCACGGCGGCGTTGATGGTTGTGACCGCGTTAGCCTTGAACGCGGCGGAATGGACTGAGGGACTTGAGGCGCTCGCTATCGTAAGTGCGTTGGCAGTTGGCTTTGGTTTTTTGCTGGCCCGCAGTCATTATTCCGAACTGTTAGCGCTGATCATGAGCAGCGTATACAGTATCGTTGCGGTGCTCATCGTGTCCGCGCTGGTATTGGTCGATAACGGTGGCCTTATTCATCGCACGGATACGCTGTTGGGTCAGCTTAAAACGTGGCTGGTTGATGCGCTGGCGGGCGAACAACCAGTCAACGATGGTTTCGCGTTTGTGGTGTTCCTCTCGGTTCTGTTCTGGTATCTCGGTCATAACGCGGCGTGGCATATTTTCCGCGTGGATCGTGTTTGGCGTGTCATTCTGCCCACCGGTCTCGTCTTGATCACCAATCAATTTTACTACCAGGGCGACAATTCGCTGGACATCTACCTGATCATTTTTGTGATCTTGTCGCTGCTGCTGCTGATCCGTTCGCATATTGACAACCGCGAATATGATTGGTTCGTCCACCGAATCAGTTTCCCAAACTATGTGCGGCGCGCCTTTTTCCAGGCGGGTGGCGTGTTGGCGTTAGTCTTGGTACTCGTCGCCTGGACTGCACCGACAGGCGCAGATGATAAGAATCTGGATCGCGTCAAAGATTTGCTCTCCGGCGATACGTTTTATGATCTGGCTGAACTATGGAACCGGCTGTTTTCGTCGCTCGAAGCCGAAGGTATTGCCACCGCCGATTATTATGGTGGCGAGGAATTACGCTTAAGCGGCGCGATCCAATTGGGCGATCAGCCCGTCATGTACGTGAACGTTCCCCCTGGTCCGCGTTACTATTGGCGCTCAACGGTCTACGATGCCTACGATTTCAGTTCGTGGAGTTGGAAACATATCCGCACAGTGCGCGCCTATACGGATAATTCCGGTCTGGAATTGAATATCGGCCCGACAGTGCTTGGCGCGCGCACGACGGTTGATCAGACGTTCATGGTGTTGTTGCGTTCGTCTAAGCTCGTATATACTGCGCCGCAGCCCATACGATTGGGTTTGCCGGTAGAAATTGAACTCGATTGTGTCGATGATTTGGGGCGAACCTGTGTCAGCGAAAAACAGCCCTCTGATGTGGCGATCATCCGCACGCGCGAAACCTTGCGGGCCGGTGATTCTTACACGGTGACATCCTCGATCAGCACAGCCTCAGCAACGATGCTGCGCGGGGCCGGGCAAAATTATCCCTCGTGGGTGACGCGCCTGTACCTGCCCGCCAACACGGGCAATATATCGCCGCGCGTGCGCGAACTCGCGGTACAAATCACCGCCGCATCCGGCGCGGTGACGCCCTACGATCAAGCTAAAGTGATCGAAGGCTGGCTGCGCACAAATATCACCTATAATGAATCGATTCCGGCCCCGCCATCAGGCAGCGATCCGGTTGAGTGGTTCTTGTTTGATACGCGGCAAGGCTATTGCAATTATTATGCAACGGCGATGGTGCTCATGCTGCGCTCACAGGGGATTCCAGCGCGCATGGCGGCGGGTTTTGCGCAAGGTGATTGGGATGACGAACGCGGCGCGTTTTTAGTCCGCGAACGGGATGCACATACCTGGGTTGAGGTCTATTTTCCTGACTATGGCTGGGTGGAATTTGAGCCAACGGCGGATGAAGCACCCATCCCGCGTGAAGGCGATCAACAGTCTATGCCAGCACAGGCCACACCCACCCCCTGGCCTACGCCCACACCGCTCCCATCACCGACGCCCACCTCAGTCCCGCCAACGCAGGAAAGCGGCGCAGATACCACGCCCACCGATCCGGCATCGGCTCCCTTTGTCCCGGCGACGCCCACCCCCACCGCCACACCGTTACCCACCGCGACTCCGCCCCCACCTATTGGTGAAACCAGGGTTGGCGGGGATGAGGAAAACAGCGTGTTACAAACCGCCCTGCTGACCTTGGGCCTCTTTGCGCTGGTGATCTTGGCGGTGATCATGACGATCTTGTTCGTGATCTGGTACGTGGAATATCGCGGTCTGAGCGGACTCAATATCGTGGAACGCGCCTATGCTCGCATGACGATCTATGCGCGGTGGTTAGGACTCCGGTTCGACGATTCCGCCACGCCCGATGAACGCCGCCGCTACATGGTCAGCGAAATTCCCGAAGGCGAACCGCCGATCAACGCCATTACGCAAGGCTATGTGCAAACCCGGTATGCTCCGGCGAATCAGGATGCCGAGTTTACAAACAGTAACATTGCGCAAGAAGCCTGGCGGGATGCGCGCTGGGTCTTTATCCGGCGCAAGATTGCGGAATTTTTCGGGCGCGAGCCGAAATGACCTGGCATAGATTCACACATCCACAAAACTTATTCAGGGCGGACGCCATGATTTTGATCGTGGCATCCGCTTACAGTCACGATTCCTGAATCTGCCCATCACTCAAGTAGAGAATGGTATCAACATACTCATCAACTAACGGATCGTGGCTGGACAACAACAGGGTTGTTTCGTTCTCATCCACGATCTGTTGAAAGAGCGCCATAATGTCGTGCGTTGTTTCGCTGTCCATATCGCTAGTTGGCTCATCCGCCAGAATCAAGCGGGGCGCAGTGACGAGCGCGCGCGCAATCGCCACGCGCTGCTGCTGCCCGCCCGACATTTCCGAGGGACGATGATCGGCCCACTGCAACAACCCCACGCGATCCAGTTGATTCAAAATGCGTTTGCGCCGTTCGGAACGCGGCATACGCACCAGCCGCAGCATGAGTTCCAGATTTTCATAGGCGGAAAAATTGGGCAAGAGGCCCGTTGACTGAAAAACAAAACCCACTTCACGTCGCCGCCACGCGGTACGCTGTGCATCACTCAACGCCGTCAGATCGTGACCATACACCCGAATCAATCCGCCGGTTGGGGTATCTAACCCGGCAATGCAGTTGAGCAGTGTCGTTTTCCCACTCCCGGATCGCCCCTTGAGGACCACAAACTGCCCAGTCATGATCCGCAGCGAAACATGGCGCAGCGCATGGACGCTGGCGAAAGGGGTATGATAAACACGTTGTACATCCTGAACATCAATGGCTATATCGGTCATGATCGGTTTCGCCACAGCTTTCTTAACCACTTAAAATTCGATTCCTCCGCCGCGACAGGTGGCGCGATCCGTATTTCTGCTTGCGATGATGTGTCTTCCAGATTGGTCACAGGCCGGATCAAAATCCCCCTCTCGGTCAATTCCATCTGGGCGCGATTGTAAAGGCCCACCTGTTCCCGAAATTCTTTCGGAATCTGCAAACGCCCCGCCGAATCCAGCACGATCAATTCTTCGAAGTGATCCTCATCCGGCGTATCTGGCGCAACCTGATCATCCGGTTTGCGTCGCCGCCGCACCGTTTCCGTCGCCGTTTTGCCATCACGAATCGCCACAACACGCCCGACATGGTGCGCCACATCAGGATCGTGACTCACAATCAAGATCGTGAGTCCTAATTCACGATTCAGACGTTGGAAGGTTTCATAAACATGTTTAGCCGTCACGGAATCTAATTCGCCGGTTGGCTCATCGGCCAGCAAAAGCTGCGGTTGGTTGACCATCGCCACTGCAATGGCGACGCGCTGTTGTTCGCCGCCGGACAGATGCGCAGGTTTATGATCGCGGCGATCCGCTAGCCCGACCAGTTCGAGCAGGTCTTCGGCGCGCTGCTGCACTTCACGCCCCACGACTCCGGCCATTGTCGCCGGGAGTTTGACATTTTCCAGCGCGGACAGGTAAGGGACTAGATTACGACTCCCCTGCTGCCACACAAACCCGACCTGACGCTGGCGGTAATCGTCTAACTCGCGCGTTGACATCTTCAGCAGGTTTTGGCCGTTGACCACCACTTTCCCCGCCGAAGGCCGGATCAGGCCGCCCAACACATTCATGAGCGTTGTTTTACCACTCCCGCTTGCGCCCACCACACCAATTAATTCGCCCTGCTGCACCGTGATGTCAAGTCCCTGCAAGGCCAGCACTTCGATGTTAGCGACCTGAAAAATCTTCACTAACCCTTCGCAGATGATGAAGGCATTTAGCTCATTTGTGGCGCTCATCAGACCGTCTCTCCCAACTTAACCGCTTCGAAAATCCGCATCCGGCCCAGCACCACCAGCAGCAGCACCAGAATTGTGATGAACGTCGCCAAAAACAGCACCGTGATTTGCGCGATCTCGGTCCAGGCGATTTCCACGACATAAGGTGGCACTAATTCAGAGCGATCCGTGCTGAATTGCAGGAAGGGGATATAGAGGCCGCTCACCGCCAACCCTAAGCCAACACCTAACCCCAGTCCACTGACGATCAGCAAACACAATTCCCAGGCGACGGAGAATATCATAGAAAGTTTGGAGAGGCCCACTGCCCGCAAAATGCCGAGTTCGACAATGCGGCGCTGGTACGAAAACAGCGTGTATAGGAAAAAGCCTAACACCGTCACCAGCGATGAGGCGATGAAACCAATCGACAACATGCCAAACAGCCCTTGCCGTTCGGGTTGGGCTTGCGCGCGTTCAATACGCTGGAATGGGTCTTTGATAGTCACACCATCCGCCCCGCGCGACAGAATTTCTTTGGTGAGCACGGTGTTATCGAAATCGTCACTCGCCCGCGCCAACACCACATGGCTGAGTTCACCGCCCGCCTGCTCGAAGAGATAGTCAAGATTCCCGACAAAAAGTGGGCCATCTTCTTGAGGAAACCAGCGCGGGAAATAATCCAGCACACCGACGATCTGCAATTCCACCGGGATGGTATCGCTATAAGATCGCACTTCCAGCCGGATAAAATCACCCTCTTGCAGCGACGTTGACTCAAGCACATCGCGTGACACCAACACTGTATCATTTTGGGTGGCCAGCGCGTTCAGCAAATACCCCAGACGGTAATCGGTAAAATCAAATCGCCAGAAGCTAATCGCTCCAAAATCAGCGCGATCCACCCCGATAAATTTGCCATTCCACGATCCGGTGCTCAGTTTGGCCGTAGCTGAATATTCACCCAAACGGGTTGCGCGCTCGATATAGGGCATATCGTTGAATTCCGCAATATGCATATAAACCGGGGCAGTGGCTTCGGTAGGATAGCCGCCAAAGAGAGGCTGCGGTTGGTTAAACACGCGAATCTCAACATCTGCCGCATAACGATAAAACTGCTGCTCGTAGAGATAACGGTCAATGGTGCGCGCGAACGATGCCATGAATGTGCCCAGGCCAATCGTGCAGATCAGCAGGATCGAAGGCAGGTAGTAGGATTGGGGCGCGCGTTCAAGTTGGCGCGTGACAATCAACAAACCCACATTATCGGTAAGCTGCAACAGCCAACTGATGAAGCGCATGATCAGCGGCAAAAAACGCAGCGCGAACAGGGTCAGCGCGAAAACGGTTGCCGAGGGCAGCATATACAACAACGGATCGGAATAAGCATCTTCTAATACGGCAGTTTCGCCGCTCTGATTCACAAAAAGACTGCCTTGCTGCACCAACCGGTAATAGAAGTAGCCGACCAGCGCCAGCAGCAAAATGTCCAAGCCCATGCGCTGCCAGAGCGGGCGAGTTGACGTGCGGGCTTTGGCCTGTTTATACGAGATAATCGTGTGCCGCGCGGCGGATATGGTCGGGATCAAGTAGATCAGGACAGATAGCAGCAGTGCCGCCCCCGCCGCCAGCGTCAAAGTCGGTGGAAATGATACACGGAATGTATTAGTGCCGGAAAAGTCCATGAAACTGCGAACTGATCCTAGCAGGCGCGTGAAGAAAGCCGCGACACCCGCGCCCGCGATCAGCGCAATAATACCCAGGATCAAGCCTTCCACTACGGCCAGACCCATCACCTGAAATGGCGAAGTGCCCCGGCTGCGATGCACGGCAGTTTCAATCCCGCGTTGTTCCACCGAAAGGCCGATCACCATCACAATAAAAATGAGCAGTAGAATGAAAATTGGGATACTGAACGCGGTCAGCAGCAAGGTCAACACGCGCACGCTGCGTTGGTAGGGCCGCAGTTGTTGCACCGGTGATTTGTTGATTTGAGTTTTCGTCAGCAGTTGGTCAATCGTTTTGCTGACCGTTTCGTGCCCTTGAATGATCGCATCAACACGCGAGGTTGTGATTCCCTCGCCATTACTGATCAGATACCACAAACTCAGATTGACTTCGATGTCCGTATAGGGCGCGATGCGATTCACAAATGTTTCGCGCGGAACCAGCAAAATATCATTAAACATGGTGGGACCATAAAACCAATAGTGGTCCGCCTCATCACGCGCGCGCCACACCCCCACTACACGGACCATCCTGATCTGCTGGCTATCGTTTTGATCCACGCGCCAGTTATAGCCCTGATACAGTTCGCCCACCTGAATCCCGACTTCCGAGGCGAACTGCTCGGTGATCATCACTTCGATCACACTGTCCGGCGCAGGATCGGTGGGCACGGGAAAAGTGCCTTCGACCAGCTCAATATGATGTTCAATCTGCTCGATGGTCCCAAACGTGACAAATTCAATTTGTTTGTCGCGCTGGTAGTTTTCCTCATCACCGGGATACAACCGGAAATTCTCGGTTTCGACATGCTGGATCACCTGCTGCACATCCAGACCGAGATCGGCGGCAGCGTCCGTGCGGATATAGTCATCGACAGCCAGGGTATCTTCCCAATTCACGGGATCATACCACGATCCGGCATATTGGATAATCAGCGAAAACGGTGGACGCGAGGATTCATTCGCCTGGGCATTCAAGCGTTCTTCCAACACGCGAAAGGCAACGGATTCCGCATAGATGGGCACAGTCAGCATCAGCGCCACCGCGACAGTCAGCCCAATCGTCAACGCCAGACTTAACAACGGTTGAGCTAACAACCGCTTGACGGCAACGATGACAATGGCACGCAGGCGTAACAGCGATCTCATGGGCCGATCACCGTTTGATCGAGTTCGAGGCCAGCCACAATTTCGACACGATCCCCGCCAGTTAACCCTAATTCCACATCAATGCGCTGTTGAATACCATTTTCTTCGACGACCACAAAATCACGCCCGTTGAACTCGCGCAAAGCATCCAATGGCAACCATAAAGCATCAGTACGTTCGGCAATCGTGATGATGATCGATACGCGATCCCCGACCTCGAAAGTGGCTCCTTCGGCGGGATCGTCAAACTGGATGCGGGTCATTTCATTATCGCCACTGCCAAAGGGGGCGGGCAAAGCGACGATCTTCCCGGCATAAACATCACCCGGACGGTTGCGAATCTTGATCGTAACCGGCATCCCCTCGGTCAATTCGCTCATTTCGTCTGAAAGAAGCGAATCCTGTACTTCCAGTTCACTCAGATCAGCGATCGCACCAATGGTTTCATACGCGATCACGGCCTCGCCCACATCGAGACGCAAGGATAACACCCGCCCCGTTAGCGGCGCGATGAGTTGGGCCTTGTCAATTTCGGCTTCAATATCTTTCACATACTGTTCGGCGCGCGTGACAGCAACCTGTAATTCAGGATCGATCTCGATGGTGACTTCATCCAACGCCACCTGAGCCAGATCGCGTAGAATTTCGCGTTCGCGGATCGTGAAAGTATCCTCAGCCGTAGGGGGGACCGCCGCTTGCGCGATGGCGTAATCCAACCGTAGCTGCGCCAGGTCTAGATTGAGTTGGGCGCGCTGCTGGCTATATGTGGCTTGATCTATCACACTTTGCAGCAGCGATTCGGCCACTTCCAGATCGGTTTGTGCCTGACGCAATTGTTCCTCTAACACTGAAGTGTCCAACCGGGCGAGCAGATCACCTGCCTGCACATCCACGTCGTCTTCAACAAAAATCGCTTCGACACGCCCGTCTTGTGAGAAAAATACATCCTGACTGATGACGGGGGCAGTGCGCCCAAAAAATTCGCGCTCGTAGGTCACTGTGCCGCGCTGCACGGTATAGATGGGTTTAGTTGGGACAATGGCGGTGGGAATAGGGCTGGGTTCGCCTTCGACGATAGGATCACCAAAAGTAGCTTGCGATCCACAACCGGTTAAAACCAGCACACTAATAATCGCAAGGAGAATAATTTTTTTCACACAGACCTGACTTTCTATGGTTTGGTAAACAGAGGGTATCTTCCCATATTTCCGACAAGAATGCTACTTTTTTGGCGGCATGGACAGTGTTATCATAGGAGTGTTGTGGCACGCCTAGAAAAGAAAGTGATCAATCCCGATTCTGATCGCGTATAATAATGTATAGGGCGTTTAGAACTCCACCAACAGGTTAATATTTATTATGGACGATGTCCTCTTAGTTCGCCGTGCGAAAGAAGGCGATGATCGCGCCGCTCGGCAGCTTTTTGAAAAATATCAACTGCGTACCTATCGCTTGGCGTTAGGGTTGTTGAGTGATCAAGAAGATGCTGAAGAAGTTGCGCAAGATGCGCTCACGTATGCCTTGCTGAACATTCACAAATATAAAGAAGACCTGAGTAGTTTTAGCACATGGCTCCACACTATTACGGTGAGCCGATCCCGTGATAAGCGGCGGCGCAAAATCCTGCCGATCATTCCCATGACGCAATGGTTGGGGATGGGCAACCAGATTCGTGATCACACGCCTGGGCCAGAAGCCTTTGCCATGCGCCGCGAAACGGAAGGGGGCTTGTTGACGGCCCTTGATAAACTCAGTCCCAAACTCCGCGAAGCAATCGTGTTACGCTTTTACGCCGATTGTACGTATAAGGAGATGGGAGAGATCATGGGCTGCTCTCTCAATACGGCGCGTTCGCGTCTGCGTTTAGCAATCGAAAAACTCCGGGCCCAATTGGGAGAAGAACAATTCCGATGGTTGGCAACCGAAACCATCCGTTGAATCAACGGCATTATGACAAAAACACGTTAGAAGAATTTGTTTTAGGTCAATTGTTACCGGATGAGGAAGAACAAATCCGGCAGCATTTGGCAAGTTGCCCGTTGTGCCGGGCAACAGTGGCCGATATTCACGCTTTTTGCCAGCGTATCTCGTCCGAACTCACCCACGATCTGGAAGCGGCTAAACCTGGTCCTAACGTGAGTTTTGACCGGATCGCGGCGGAATGGCGCAAACCACCCCGCCGGGTAACATGGCTGTTCAAGCTGCAACAACTCGCACCGGGCGCATCGTATATCTTGTTGATCGCCCTGCTGACCACCGCCTTTGTGATGTTATTTCCTGCATCCGACACAACCGCGCTGGACAAACTCGATCTGGCACATGATTATGATGGCCCGCCGGCCATTGTCGCCGCGATGACCGATGATGGGTTGGCAGTGGTCAAATTGGCCCCTGGTGAGATTGAAGCGCTCACCTATCTTGACCATGTGCGCGATCCACGCAATCTACAATTCTCGCCCGATGGACAATGGTTAGCCTTTCAGGATCGCAGCACATTGCACATTATCCAACCGATGCATGATGATGTGCGGATTCGCGTCTATGTACATGATCGGGCTGAGTGGGCATGGTCGCCGGACAGCCAAAAACTCGCCTATACGAACGGCATCGGCCAACTTTCCATTTTTGATGTCAGCACCCGCACCAATCAGGTGATCGTTCCGGCGGAAGAATCAGCCTGGGGAATGCCGGTCTGGACCGATGACAGCACGCAAATCGCGTATACGGTCATCCAACCCCTCAGCACTGACACGGCGGTGATTCGTCAGGGTATCTGGCGCATCATGCTCGATACGGGGTATCGCGTTGAGATAACGCGCAATACTACCCCTGGCGAAAAATTGCTGGTCCCGGTTGATTGGAGCAGTGATAACACCACGCTGCTGGCCTGGGATATGAACGCCGGAACAGGTGAGCAGAATCCCAATCTGTACCGCGTTGATGTGAACAATCACGAAGCTACCCCGCTTGCAGGTCATGCGCTGACTCAAGGATCGCGTTTAGCATGGCCGGTGAGCGCATCAGATACAACGTTGGCG
>JAFGJA010000686.1 GCA_016929355.1 Anaerolineae bacterium
CCGCGCGGCACGACTCGCGATCCGCAAACCGGGCAGTTGGTCGGCGGGCGCATTTACGGCCCCTGGCTGAAAGTGCAAACGCTGCGCGCAGTCGGTCAGGTGGCGCGGGCGGTTGATATTCCGGTGATCGGCAGCGGCGGGATTCATAGCGCCGACGACGCGCGCGACTTCATCGAAGCGGGTGCGGTTGCGGTTCAGGTTGATTCGATGACGTGGGCGGAACCGCGCGCGCTGGAGATCATTGCGCGCAATTTGGGCGGGCTGGAACTCACACGGGCAACGGGCGCGCTCGCGGACGAGTGGGAACCCGGCATGGGCGAGACAATGCGCCTGGATCGCCAGCACAGCCTCGGCATCAACCCCTATGACGACGAGGATCAGGCCATCCCACCACCAATCCCGCCAGACTTACCGGAATAACGCGCGTGGCGGTGGGTGATCATCCACGCGGCGATCTCGCCAAACAGCGCAATCCCGATCGTGTCTGCCACAAGATCGAGCAGCGAAAATCCGCGTGCAGAGAGAAATACCTGCGTGCATTCTTCGAGAAACACAACTCCAGCGACGATCATGCTGCCTTTGAGCACGCTAAACGAGCCCACGGGCTTGCGCTCAGCCACCAGACTGAGATTTAGCAAGAACGACAGGAATCCCATCAGGAAGAAGTGACCGGTTTTGTCGCCGCCAGGCAGATTGTCCATCACATCCTGCAAGCGTCCCCCAATTCCCAGATCAGCGATGAGCACGATCCCGATCAGGAACACGCTGTAAACAGCGGTCAACCACCGGACAGCTTTCATACCCACTTCTCCAAAATAAAGACCCCGTATGAATGACGGGGCCTGATTAGAACGATGAGAATAACCTAGATGATACCGAATGATACGCCTTCAGGCGATAACACTTGCAGCGATCACTACCAGATATAAAATCTGGCAGACTAGAGACCTTCGATGATATTTTCGTACACCTCAGCTACCGTCGGGCCGAGAATCACTAACACGGCAATCACGACGACCGCTACCAACACAAGAATCAGGGCGTATTCCACCAATCCTTGCCCACGTAGTTCTTCTTCCAATCGAAAGCGGAGAGATAACAGCCACTTCCATAAATTCATGAGCGCGCTCCTTTATCCATGTTGTTATTATACATGACTCCAACTATACATCACTTCAACGGCCTGCCAATGCTTTCCTACTTTATAGCATATCCTATTTTAATACTACAAGTCAGTAGGAGTTTTGGCACGTAACCCCAAAACAGCGTCCTTCTAACAATTTCTCACATAATACTGACAATCTCGTATCTCGAGATATCCGCCCGCCAACCCTCACTAAAATCCGATAAGTTTTGATATAATTTCATAAAATTGATATTAGACCTTCATTTTATTGACTTAATTCATTGACATTTTGAAACCATATTGCTACTATGTGCGTATAAAAGAGTAATCAACAGTGCAAAAGGTGCTGTTGGCGAATATTCCGAGATGCTTTCGTAGGGGAGAGTTGGGAAATCCTCCCAGGGCGAGTTTGGAAACTCCCCCTACAGGATCGCCGGTTCGCCAACGGCATCCGCAAAGGTTAGGAGCACGCATGTACCCAATTTACCCTGTGCCCGGCAAATGCCCTGTCTGCGGTGAGATGATGGAGCTTACTCGACTTCATTGTCCCCACTGTGATGTGACTATCGAAGGTCGTTTTTCGATGAGCCGGCTGGCAATGCTCACGCCGGAACAATTGGAGTTTGCCGAAGTTTTTCTCCGCTGTGAGGGAAAACTCAAGCACGTCGGGGACGAACTGGGTGTCTCGTATCCCACCGTGCGCAGCCGTTTGAACGAGGTCATTACGGCAATGGGTTACGAAATACCCGGCAGTGAAGAAGACGACGAGGACGAGGTGCTATCGCAAGAGGAGCGCCGCAAAGTGCTCGACGACCTCGCAGCGGGCCGCATTTCGTCCGAAGAAGCGGTCAAGCTGCTCAAAAGCTAGCGGAACCGATCCGGCGGCGCGCCCGTATAAAACGGTAATATGATCCGCCCGGTTTTATCAACACTTGGTTTCAGGAAGTCATGCACCTGAAAGTACGAAGGAGTCCCATTATGTCCACGCGAAAAGAAATTCTCGAACAACTGGCGCAAGGCGAGATTGACGCCAGTCAGGCGGCGGAGCTGTTGAACGCCGTACCGGATGCCGCACAGGCTGATCCGCCTCCTGCAGCAGAGCAAGCCCCTACCCCTGACGCGGATTCGTCCGCGCAGGAACAAAACGGCAGGCGCTGGCTGCGCATCCATATCAGCAATCTGGAAACGGGCCGCAGTCGTGTTCGAGTCAACGTACCATTGGGCCTGGTACAGTTTGGCTTGAAGGTCGGCGCACGTTTCACCGATGAAGTCGACTCCGACCTGATGCGAAATGTTATGGACGTCCTCCACGACACCGACATCACAGGCACGCTGGTTGAAGTTGAAGATGTAGAAGATAACGAGCGCGTACACATTTTTGTTGAGTGAGTTGGATTTTCACGCGCTTACAGCGAGCCATACCCTAAGGAGGTACGACTATGACACGACGTGAATACGACAATGTCACCGTTGCGGTGATTATTCAAAATATCGGCGGCGATCTGCGGCTGCGCGGACGCCCTGGCGACCGGCTATTGGTCGATGGCGAAGGCGTTGACGTCCAGCAGTTAGGTGAGGGCCAACCCTATGTTGTGCGCTGCGGCGGCGACGCCCGAATTATCGTGCCGGAAGCCATCGCTGTTTCTGTGCAACAAGTCGGCGGAGATGCGAAAATAACCGAAATCAACGGCGACCTGGACATTAACGCGATTGGCGGCGATCTGGTCGTGCGCAGTGTTGATGGCGTACAGATCAAAACCATCGGCGGCGACCTGCGCTTGAAGCGCGCTAGCGGCCCGGTCACCATTGACAACATCGGCAGTGACGCCACGATCCGCGATATTGATGGCGATGTTTGGGTGACCGACATCGGCAGCGATCTGTACCTGCGCAACATCGAGGGCAACTGCGTGGTTGAAAATGTCGGGTCCGATCTGGTGCTGAACATCAACTTCCAGTCAGAAACTGAGTACCGTTTTGGCGCGGGAAGTGATATTCTCTGCCGTATACAGGAAAATGCGGATGTAACGTTCATCCTGCCGCCGGATACCGAGATTACCCTGGATATTGACGCCGAAGTCAATGAAAATGACGAGGGCATGAAGAGCATCACGCTTGGCGAAGGACGCGCCACCGTCGATATTACCGGCGCCAACTCGCTGCGGTTGGTCGGTGAAGACGAAGATTATATGATCAACTTTGGCGTGCAGATCGAAGAAGAGCTTGAAGC
>JAFGJA010000687.1 GCA_016929355.1 Anaerolineae bacterium
GTCGCCTTTGACGATGTGCTCATTGTCGGACCTGATCCGGCATTGGTTGCCGCCACCGAATAATCATAGTCACACATCATAGCTGCTAACAGAGTTGCGAGTAGAAAAAACAAGATGCGGGTCTATTTGGAAACAACCGGCTGCCGGTTGAATCAGAGCGAGATCGAAACATTGGCGCGACAGTTTCAGCGCGCCGGACATACGATTGTCGAGTCGGCGAAAGACGCTGATCTGTGCGTGGTGAATACCTGCGCCGTAACGCGCGAAGCCACACGATCCAGCCGCAATATGATCCGGCGATTGCATCGTGAAAATGAACGCGCACGCATCGTTGCCACCGGTTGTTACGCGCACCTTTCACCGGGAAGCGTAAGTGAACTGCCGGGTGTGAAACATATCATTAACAATCTCGACAAAGAAAACCTTGTCCCGCTCGTGCTGGATCAAGACCCGGCGGAATTAGCGGAAATATTTGATCGGGAACCGTTAGCCCGCGAAGCCACACCGGGATCACTGGGCCGGACGCGCGCCTTTGTCAAAGTGCAGGATGGTTGTAACAATCGCTGCACGTTTTGCGTGACGACCATCGCGCGCGGGAAGAGTCGCAGCCGCTGCTTAGGTGAAGTCGTGCGCGAGATTCAAGCGTTGGCCGAAGCGGGGTATCAGGAAGCGGTCTTAACCGGCGTTCACCTGGGATCATACGGGCATGATTTGCGGCGCAGTTTGCAAAACGCTCAAAGTGGACTGGATCAATTAGTGCGCGCGATTTTGACGGATACCGATATTCCCCGGCTGCGTTTATCGTCGCTCGAACCCTGGGATATTGCGCCGGATTTCTTCACACTCTGGCAAAATCCGCGCCTGTGCCGCCATCTGCATTTACCGTTGCAAAGCGGCTGCGATACCACGCTGCAACGCATGGCGCGGCGCACCTCGCAAGCCTCATTCCGCGCATTGGTCGAAGCGGCCCGCGCCCATATTCCCGATCTGGCGATCAGCACGGACGTGATCACGGGTTTTCCCGGCGAAACGGATGATGAATTCGCGGTCAGTTTGGCTTTCATCCGCGAAATGGATTTTATGAAGTTGCACGTTTTTCGCTATTCGGCGCGATCCGGTACGGTCGCCGCCCAAATGTCTGATCAGGTTCCGCTTGAAGTAAGCAAAGCTCGCAGTGCGCAGTTACTCGCGCTCTCGGATGATGGCGCACAGCGTTTCTGGGCGCGTTTCATTGGGCGTGAAATGCCGGTTTTGTGGGAACAAGTGACCGGCGCATCAGAGGTAGGCTCTCATAACGCCGGATTGACAGATAATTACATCCGCGTGGAAATGATTGCGCCGGACGCGCTGACGAACACGATCAGCACCGTGCAATTGGTCGATCTCACCGAACGCGGCATGATGGCGACACCGGTTGATGCACCGATCCCGCAAAGCGCGGGTTAGATTGGGGGAAACTATTATGAGTTGTATTTTCTGCGAAATTGCTAACGGCGAACGTGCCGCCGACCTCGTATATGAGGATGAGATCGCCGTTGCCTTTCGGGACATCAACCCGCAAGCGCCGACGCACATCCTGGTGATCCCGCGCGAACACATCGCCGGACCGCTCAGTGTGGACGCGGACAACGCGCCGATCATCGGTCATCTGGTGGCGGTAGCCGCGAAAATCGCGCAGCAAGAAGGAATTGCGCCGGATGGCTACCGGCTGGTGATCAACCAGGGGCGCGATGGGGGACAATCCGTCTTTCACATTCATGTGCATGTCTTGGGTGGGAGGCGTATGTCCTGGCCGCCGGGATGATCCGCGATCAGGGCGGTGGCAAGAGGGGCGGTGCGCCGCTATAATGCGGGTGGTGAAATGACAATCTATGAGGAGTGAGGGATTATGCACCCCAAAGAAAAATTACAAGACGATCTTAAAACGGCCATGAAAGCGGGCGATACCGAACGCCGCCATGTGCTGCGCCAATTGATGGCCGCGATTAAGCAGGTCGAAAAAGACGAACAAAGAGACCTCTCGCCGGAAGACGCGATAGGCGTCTTGATGAGCGAGGCGAAAAAGTGGCGTGAAGAGATTGAGGAACTCGAAAAAGCCGGGCGCACCGATACCATTGAGGAAAAACAACGCGAACTGGCGATCATTGAGGGCTATTTGCCGCAGCAGTTGGATCGCGCCGCGCTTGAAGCGCTGGTCAAAGAAGCGATTGCCGAAGTGGGCGCGACTACGCCGCGTGATATGGGCAACGTGATGAAGGCGCTCATGCCGCGTGTTAAAGGTCAGGCGGATGGCAAACTGGTGAATCAGATCGTGCGCGAGTTACTCAGCTAGCGCGCATTAGGTTGTCTCCAGTCCCCAATCAGGCCAAGCAGATCGAAGTAAAACGAATCCCAGGCTCATTAAGTGTTGGCATACATGAAAGGGTTTTGGCATGGTTTCTGCGCCGAAATTTGATGCGCTCCGTCAGGCCGATTGGCAGTTGATCATGCAACGGGCCGTTTATGCCTCCCTGGTGATTGCATTTATCATGGGCGGGGGATTCATCATTGCATCCGAGGCAATTTTGCCTTCGAGCACCAAAGTGACGCTCGAAGCAGGTGAAGTTGCGCCCCGTGATGTATTGGCCCCGCGCAGTTTGAATTACGAAAGCACCGTTTTAACCGAGGCCAAGCGCCGTGCCGCCACCGACGGGGTGCGCGCCATTTATGATCCGCCTGATCCCGCCGTTGAGAGTGAGCAAACGCAGCTTACGCGCCAGATATTGGACTACATCGAGAATGTGCGTTATGACGATTTTGCCACGCTGGAACATAAGAAACATGATCTAGCCGCGATCACCGCGCTTGATTTGCCAGAAACGATAGCTGAAGCGCTGCTCAATATTGAGGATGATGATGCATGGCGCGCCATTGACGCGCAGGTCATGCGTCTGCTTGAGCGCGTCATGAGCGGCGAAGTCCGTGAAGACAATATCCAGACGATCAAAGATGGCCTGCCGAATCTGATCAGCGCCAGCTATGGCGAAACCGATGTGCAGATCATCACGGCGATTGTCGGCGATTTGATTCGCGCCAATGCTTTTTACAACGAAGAATTAACCAATCAGGCCAAAACTGCCGCCGCCGACAATGTGCCGGTGGAGGTGCGGACCTTTGCCCAGGGTCAAATGATCATCCGTGCAGGGGAAATCGCCACTGCCGCCCACATCGAATCCTTAGAGCAATTTGGATTGCTCCAGGGAACACAGCGCCGGATCGAATGGTTGATTAGCGGCGCAGTCGCCATGACTTTGATCGTGGCCCTGTTAGGTACTTATATTCGCCAGTTCCAACCCGAACTCTATACTGATCCCGCCTTTTTAGTTATGTTGGGGTGTTTGTTTCTGATCTTCATGGCTGGTGTTCGCCTGATCAGCGCCGAGAGCGAAACCCAGATGTACCTGTATCCCGCCTCCGGGTTGGCCTTTTTGATTGCCTCGCTGATCGGACCACAGTTTGCCATTGTGGTGATCGCAACGCTGGCAGCAGTGGCCGGGTTTATGACGGGTGACTCCCTGGAATTCGCCTCTCTCATTTTGTTGACCGGAACCTTGAGCGCTTTGCGGTTGGGGCGCAGCGAACGGTTAAACAGTTATTTTGCGGCGGGTGGTGTTATTGTGCTGGCAGCGATAGCAGTCGCCATCGTCTTCGCGTTCAGCAAGGATAACACGCCCTCGGTGGTGACAATTGCCATCCAGATTTTCTACGCCATTCTGAATGGGTTAGCGTCGATTGCTATTGCTGTTTTAGGGTTGATCGTCGTGGGCAGTGTGTTAAACATTCCCACCAATTTCAAAATCTTCTTTGAACTTTTATCCCACAGCCAGCCTTTGTTGCAGCGTTTGCTGCGCGAGGCTCCCGGCACATACCAGCACAGCCTTGAAGTTGCGAATCTGTCAGAATTGGCAGCCGAACGCATCGGAGCCAATGCGTCATTGCTGCGTGCCGCCGCGATGTATCATGATGTGGGTAAAATCCTGAATCCACATTTTTTTGTTGAAAATCAAGCGGATGGTGTCAATCCACATGATCTGCTGAATAATCCGTATCAGAGTGCCAAAATCATCACCGGGCACGTAACCGAAGGCGCACGGCTGGCGCGGCGCTACCATCTGCCCATGCGCATCCGCGATTTTATTTTGGAGCATCACGGCACGACTCAGGTCATGTATTTTTACCGCCAGGCGCTCAAACAGGCCGAACAAACGGGGGACGAGGTTGACATCCGGCTGTTTTCGTATCCGGGGCCGCGCCCGCAGTCGCGCGAAACCGCGATCTTGATGCTGGCTGATGGCTGCGAAAGCAGTGTGCGCGCGCGCCGCCCGCAAAGCTCGGAAGACATCCGCGAAACGGTGGACTATATTTTTGAACTGCGGTTGCAAAGTGGCGAATTAGATGAGAGCGGGCTGACCCTGAATGATTTGCGGTTACTGCGCGATTCATTTTTATCTGCGTTACAAGGCAAGTACCATCCGCGCATTGCCTATCCCGGCACACCCGGTCAAGGAAATGGCAAACAACTGCCGGAAAATCCACCTTCGCAGTTACCATCCGGCAATGCTGAATCCCACCCTGACCCCCATACGGCGCGCACGCAAGAATTCCGGCTGCCCCGGCCATTCGAGGCATTGCACGAATCGCCCCATGTTGAAGGCCAATTGGTCGGTCCGCCCACTGACAAAACACCGGCCAACCCAAACGCAGCGAGCGCGCCTCAGGGCGATGAATTGGCAGAAGATGCTGCTTCCAAAAATGACAAAGACATTACCGGTAAATTAAAAAAGCCGGATGAACCAACGGACGGAGATCATGCCAACTAGCGACTACGATCTGACGATTCAGATCACACTTGATCCGGCCTCTGTGACGGAAGACGACCTGCCGCTTGACCGGCTGCGCGCCGCCGTGACACAGGTCTTGCACAAACATGATATAGCCGGGGGAACCGGCATCAGTCTGGTGATCACCGACGATGCGACGATTCAGCAGATGAATCGCCAGTTTCGCGCGGTGGATGCGCCCACTGATGTCTTATCCTTTCCCGCCGATCCGGTAGCAGTGCCGGAAGATGTCTTAGATGATGATCCAGACCTGGCGGCAGAAGAAGACTATTTAGGCGATCTGATCCTGGCTTTACCGTACATCCAACAGCAGGCCGCAGCAGAACAACATACGCTGTCCGATGAACTGACTTTAGCCTGTATTCATGGCACGCTGCATCTGCTCGGCTACGATCACGATTCGGCGGAGAATCAAGCGGCGATGTGGGCGATCCAGGCGGAACTTTTAGCGACAATGGGCGTTGAGATTGTCGTGCCGGAATTTGAATTTCCCGTGCCTGATGAGTCTGAGATACCTGAAAAACCTGAGAAGAGCGAGAAAAATATTCCGTGAAATTCTATCGACGTGCGCGCGCAACATCGACACGCGGCCATGTGCGGATCGAGAAGGGGCCGCCCTGGGCGCAATGGGGCACGATTTTAGCGGTTGTGCTGGCGCTGGTGATTCTGGGCGTGGTCGTTGCGGATCAGTTCA
>JAFGJA010000688.1 GCA_016929355.1 Anaerolineae bacterium
GGGCTGCGCGGGTGGGCCATCATCGCGTGGCTGGCGGTGGTCAATACGGCGTTTGCCTTCACGCTCTGGAACCACACCCAGCGCACCCTCCCGGCGGTGGAATCGAGCATCCTCAACAACACGATGTTGATCCAGATCGCGGTACTGGCGTGGGTCTTTCTCGGCGAGGCGTTAGCGGCGCGGGAGATCGCCGGGCTGGCGCTGGCCGGATTCGGTATGCTGGTGGTGCAGGTCCAGCCGTCGATGCGGCGGAATCGGGTACGTAACCCGTAAGTTGATCGCAGGGGATGTCGTTCGCTTCCCCGCGCCAAGTCTGCTAGACTGAAGCCAACCCGATCTACACTGCGAGCGCAACAAGATGAGCCGACTTCCCTTTTTGTTTGTGATCCTGGCGCTGCTGGCCTGCACCTTGAGTTTTGATGGCGGGTCCGGCGACACAAACGGCGTGCCCGTATCGGATGCGGGCGGCAGCAGCGCGACGATCCCCACCGTGCGCGTGGTTGCCCCAACCAATGGCCAGCAGGTGCCGATTAACCAGCGCGTGGATGTCACCGTCGAAACCGATTCGACCGCGACCAGTTTCCTGTTGAGCGTGAATGGCCGTTCAGCGGGTAGTAAGGCCATGCCGCCCGACCAATCCGGCCCGACCAGCGCGATTCTGACCTTTACGCCCGACCGCGCCGGACCATATACGCTCGACGTGCGCGCCTATAACGGCAGCCGCGTCAGCGCCCCCGCCCTGATCACGGTCGAAGCGTCCGCCAGCGCCGTCAGTGGCAGCAACAGTGGATCATCCGGTTCCGGCGCGGGCTGTACCGCGCGCATCCTGGTAACCAAGCTCAATTTCCGTGATGCGCCCAACACCGATGCGATTCGCCTGGGTCAATTTGAAGTCGGGGAAACGGTGACAGTCGTCGGACGGAATGCGGATACCAGTTGGTGGCAGGTCCGGCGCGCGACTGATGACCGGCTCGTGTGGGTGATCAATCGCAGTGCGTGGATTCAAACCGAGGGGGATTGCAGCAATGTGCCGGTGGGGCAGTAACCAACCGCCGGGCTGTGAACGCGCGTCCCCACACGGTCCACACAGCCCGGCTGCACCCCTCCGCTAGAGCGACTCGCTAAAGCGAGCGTGCACCCTCAGTGTAGCATGTTGGGTGAGGAGAATCCTCTCGCGGGGCTGACACTCGGCTGACAACCATCATAACACTTGCTATTTCCTTCTACAGCCACTCGTTTTTGCGCTTGACCGGATACCGCTTGCGTTTGGGCTTGCCTTTCGGCTTTTGTTCGGGCGGCGGATACCCGGCCCAGTGTGCGGGCAGTTCATCGATATACCTGCCGAGGCGCGCCATCACGCCCCACCCTTCGGCCCACAGCCCCACCTGGATCGCCACTACCAATCCGACCAGCGCCAGCAGCCCACCAGTCGATGCGATGTCCGGTACGATAAACACGATTCCTCCGAACAGCCCCATCCACACGACAAAGAACGTAAAGAACTGACCGCAGCCTGCCACCGGATTACGATCACTGGCGTGGGCCATCCAGACAAAATGGCCGATCACCAACAGGAGTACAATGAGTCGTGCCAGAGCATCCACGCGAACAATCCTCTCATGTGTGGAAAAAACATCGGACAGCACTCTACAGCCATTCGTTTTTGCGCTTGACCGGATACTGCTTGCGCTTGGGTTTGCGTTTCGACTTCTGTTTGCGCGCGAGATCGATTCGCCGAAGTGCTGCCGGAACATCATCGATCAATCGATCCAGCAGCCACGCCACCAACGTGAGCGCAACAATCGCAGTGGCACCTATCATCGCCAGCAGCAAACCAACATACGCGACTGCGATCCCACCTAACACCGGTACAAGACCAACAGGAATTACGAACTCGCTCCATCCGAACCACATGAACGGGATCGCGATCCAGAAATAGGCTACCAGCACAATCTTCGCAACGATACCTATCCGGCTACGTCGATGCAAGTTGTGCCAGGAGTGGCGCACTTTGGGTATTTCCCCTGTCAAGTGTACCAGCCCAATCAGACCAAAAACCATGTAAACGAATGTGAAGATCAGTCCCTGAATCATGCGGCGAATCTTTGGTTTGTGCCGGAGATATTTTCACTGTAGCACAAACGACGCGGGGTTCCTCTCGCGGGGCTGACAGCCGGCTGACATCGGGGAAAAGGGGTAGATGCGCGGTCGCCACTGCGCCGGGCCGTGAACGACCCGGCTATCTATTCGGAAGCCCGGTCAACCGGGCTAACTATCACGGGTTTTGGGTAGCGCGCGCGTGCGCGATTTCCCGGCGAATCCAGTGACGAGTGCAACGCTATGTTGCATGATCGATAATCACGCTTTTCTTGCAATTTTCCTGTCGCCACTGCAAACAGTAGCGGGCAAACTCACGCGCCGATTTATAATAATCGTCTTCTTGTCGTCGTTCGGCTTCATCTTCCACGTAAGTGCCAATCCGCTCCCAGACTTTCGCAAATGGCGGACTCATCCATTCTACCAGTGCGCCATCCATATTCCAGTAATGGCTAGATACGAAACCGATAAAATCGAAGGTGTTTAAAATCCGCTTCAGATGCGCGTGTCCTGGCGCAATTTCTCCCTCCCAACCATCAGGCATCTCATGGAATTTAGCTTTCACTTCTTCAAGCCACTCGTCTTTCCGCGCCTCATCATCCAAAGGAGCTATATTCAAAATGATCCACCGGCGCGCGGTGGTGTCTTCTGGGGACGTGATGCGATCAAAAAGCTCTTTATAGATGCCAAAAGATGATTTGGCACTTTCTCGTTTTTCTTGAACATCGTTGTTTACGTGTTCGAATATTGCAAAAATAAGCCCGCCAATTATCAAGGCTAACGTCGCCAGACTTGCAACCCCTTCTAACAAACTCCACTCTACCGTCAACCATCTGCCGCCGACTACCGCAAATAGTAACAGCCCCAGTTCGAAAAACGCGATGGCGATCAAGACCGATACTAAACCCAATCGCCACATTCGTTTTTCTGTTTCATCTCTAATGATAGTGGGATCAAATTTATCGCTATAGCGTTCTTGCAACATTTTCCCCTCCCTCAAAAATCATAAAGGCAGCACACTGTAAGATACAGCACACTGCCCCTAGTTATCGTATAGTTTGGGTGAGAAAGCAAGCGGTTGAAAAACTGATCGCTAAAAGCTAACCGCCCCGCCTACTCCACGCGCTCAAGCACGTGCGCGACGGCGGTGCCGCCCAGTCCGCCGAGATTCAGCGCCAGCCCCAACCGCGCGTTTTCGACCTGGTTGTCGCCTGCATCGCGGCGCAAGTGCAGCGCGACCTCGACCGCCTGGTAAACGCCCGTCGCGCCCAGCGGATTCCCGCGCGCTTTCAGTCCACCGAAGGTGCTGATCGGCAGCGAACCATCGCGCGTGATCATGCCATCGGCGGCTGGTTTCCAACCTTCGCCGCGCGCCGCGAAGCCTGCCGCCTCAAGTTGCAGCGCCGTCAGGATCGTGTAACTGTCGTGCAGTTCGGCCACATGCAGATCGCCGGGCCGGATGCTCGCCTGTTCATAGGCACGGCCCGCCGCCAGATTCGCCGCGCGCAAAAACAGCATATCCGCGCGGTTATGCAGCGCCAATGTATCGGTCGCCGCCGCGCTGCCCCGCACGCGCACCGGACGCGGGCCAAGATCAAGCGCCCGTTCGGTCGTCGTCAGGATCACGGCGGCGGCTCCGTCGCCTTCCGGTGCACTGTCGAACAGATTCACGGGATCAGCGACCAGCGGCGCTTTACCAAACGCGCCGGGCCGCAACTTGTTGCGGTACATGGCAAACGGATTCAGCGATCCGTTAGCGTGCGCGTTGACGCTGAAC
>JAFGJA010000689.1 GCA_016929355.1 Anaerolineae bacterium
GTATAGCCAGTGTATGCCCCAATCCAAAATCCACCAGCACAAATTGATCAATTCTGTGCCATTTTTCACATACTATGTAATTTGGCAGTCTGGCGCGTGACTTCTCGCGGTGGCGTTCTGCATACTTGGCGTTATAATGGCAGAGGCTTGTTGAATACAACATCCCCATGCCACACATTACGGTGATTTATCATGCCTTCCTGGGAGTTTTTATGCTAGAAGCATTTTTCAAACCGAACTCAGTAGCGATTGTTGGAGCCAGTACCGCGCCCGGCAAACTGGGCTATACGGTGCTCGCCAACGTGATCGAATCGGGCTTTAGGGGCAACATCTACCCTATCAATCCGAAAGCCAAGCAGATTTACGGCCACAAAGCCTACCCATCTGTGATGGATTTACCCGAAACCCCCGACCTTGCCGTTATCGTCATCCCGTATATGTATGTGCCCAATGCCCTGCGCGAACTGGGTGAAAAAGGCACCAAAGCCGTCGTCGTCATCAGCGCCGGGTTCCGTGAAGCCAGCGTTGAAGGATTTGAGCGCGAGCAAGAACTGATCGAGATCGCGCACAAATATAAGATTCGTGTGATCGGCCCCAACTGCCTGGGTATTATCGATTGCTTCACGCCACTTAATGCCACCTTCGCCGCCGGAACGCCGCCGAGCGGCAATATTTCCTTTATGTCACAGTCGGGCGCACTGCAAACCGCGATCCTCGACTGGTCACTGGCCTGCAAAGACCTCGGTTTCAGCCGGTTTGTCAGCCTGGGCAACAAGGCCGATGTCAACGAAAATGACCTGATGCTCGACTGGGTAGACGACCCGGAAACCAAAGTCATCCTGGCTTATGTTGAGGGCGTGCCCAACGGTCAGCAATTCATCAAAGTCGCGCGTGATGTCAGCCGCAAAAAACCCGTGTTGGTCCTCAAGAGTGGTGTTACCGAATCCGGCTCACGCGCCGTATCCAGCCATACGGGATCGCTGGCCGGGGCGGAAGCCGCTTACGACTCCGCGTTTTATCAGGCCGGTGTGCTGCGCCTCGATAATCTCCAGGAACTGTTTGATAGCGCGCGTGCCTTCGCCAATCAACCCTTGCTAACGGGTGATAGAATCGCCATCGTGACCAATGCCGGTGGTCCGGGCATTCTGGCAACCGACCAGCTCGAACACGCCGGCATGGAACTCGCGCGGTTGGAAGTGGAAACGATCCAGAAACTTGAAGAATTTTTGCCGGAGGCCGCCAGCGCCGCGAACCCGGTGGATGTGCTCGGAGACGCCACCAGCGAACGGTATGCCCCGGCGATTGAAATTGTGGCGCAAGACCCCAACGTCGATGGGATTATCTGCATCGTCACGCCGCAAGCCATGACCGATATTGTCGAAACCGCAAACGCCGTCGGCCAATTGAGCCAGCGCCTCGACAAGCCCATTTTGGGGGCGTTCATGGGTGGAGAACGCGCTAAAGCAGGCGAAGACGTGCTTGCCAGCTACAAAATTCCGAACTATAAATTCCCTGAACAGGCCGCAAAAGCCTTCGCCGCCATGCGTGATTACATTGTGGCGCGGGATCGTCCCGATCCTGAATACGTTTCATTTGACGTGGACAAAGACAAAGTCGCGGAAGTGTTCAAACACGCCCGCAGCGAAGGGCGCGTCAGCGTTGGGGAAGCCGAAGCCCGCGCTGTTGCCGAAGCTTACGGGCTGCGTCTGCCCCAAAGCGAACTCGCCGCTACCGCCGAAGAAGCCGTTCAAATTGCGAGCAAAATCGGGTATCCGGTGGTCTTGAAGATCGCCAGCCCGGACATTTTGCATAAGACGGATGTGGGCGGTGTGAAAGTCGATCTGCGCAGCGCGTCGGACGTGCGCGACGCCTTCGATCTGATGGTCTACCGCGCGAACCGTTACGTGCCCGATGCGCGCATCTGGGGCTGTCTGGTACAGGAAATGGTTTCATTGAGCGGCATTGAAGTGCTGGTCGGGATGAGCAAAGACCCGCAGTTCGGCCCGTTGGTAACATTCGGGTTAGGTGGTATCCTGGTAGAAGCGCTGAAAGACGTAACCTTCCGCGTTGCGCCCTTCGGGAAACAGGATGCCGAGGAAATGCTGGACGAAATCCGCGCCCATTCATTGCTAGCCGGTGTGCGGGGTCGGCCCCCGGCGGATCGGGAAGCGATGATCGATACATTGCTGCGGATCAACCAACTCGTGACCGATTTCCCCGAAATCGTGGAAATGGACATTAACCCGCTCATGGTCTATGAAAAAGGCCAGGGCGCGATTACACTGGATATGCGGCTGGTGCTGAAAAGCTAGCGCAGGTATTGAATAAAAGGACAAACACACATGTCAAAAAGTTTGTATATCACGTCAGTTAATACATTTTCCGGTAAAACCGCCCTGAGTCTTGGCCTCGGCCTGCGGATGCAGGCGGCGGGACTGAAGGTGGGCTATCTGAAGCCGGTCAGCACGCAGCCGCACCGGGCTGGCGGGCGCGTCCTCGATGAAGATGCCGATTTCGTGCGCCGGACGCTCGGCCTCGAAACCCCGCCCTGGGAACTCTCTCCGGTGATCATCACCAGCGAACTGATGGACGAGATCATGGACGGCACGATGGATCGTGATCTGCTGGACGATATTGGCGAAGCGGTGGCAAAAGCCGGTGAAGAGAACGATATCGTGATCATGGAAGGTGGCGCATCGATGCGCGAAGGTTACGCGACGGGGGTGAACACCCTGAGCGTGGTCGAACACCTGAAAGTCCCCGCGATCACCGTCGTCAGCTACTCGGAAGGCTGCGCCAACAGCATGTGCGTGCTGGATGATGCTCTGACCGCCAGGCGCCGCCTCGGTGACGCGCTGCTCGGTGTGGTCATCAACGGTATTCCGCGCGAAGATTTGGATTACGTGCGCGAAAAAGCCGCCCCCTTCCTCGAAAGCAAGGGGGTCAAGGTCTTCGGCGTACTGCCGCACGATCCGTATCTGCGGGCGTTGAGCGTCGGTGAAATCATCGACTCGCTGAATGCGCGCATCCTGACCGGAGCGCATTTGCGCGAGCGGTTGGTCGAGCACATGAGCGTGGGTGCGATGTCGGTTGAAGCCGCGCTGCCGCGTTTCCGCCGCCAACTGAACAAGGCCGTTTTCACGGGTGGAGATCGCACGGATATTCAGGCCGCCGCGCTTGAAACCTCGACGACCTGCCTCGTGCTGACCGGCAATTTGCAGCCCACCTCGACGATCATCAAGCGC
Source organism: Anaerolineae bacterium (assembly GCA_016929355.1). Lineage (GTDB taxonomy): Bacteria > Chloroflexota > Anaerolineae > Aggregatilineales > Aggregatilineaceae > JAFGJA01. The sequence goes on from JAFGJA010000689.1 coordinate 3,246, forward strand.
GCGGAAGAATTGGATGTCGCCGTGCTGTTGGTCCCGGATAATACGCTGGAAACCGTCGAGAAGGTCGAAGGCATCTTTGGCCGCACCAGCCTGGGCCAGCCCGAAAAACTGAGCCGCTTCCAGGCGATGCTGTCGGAGCATCTGGATTACAACGCGATTGCGCAAGCGTTGGGCCTGTA
>JAFGJA010000137.1 GCA_016929355.1 Anaerolineae bacterium
GCCATCGGCGAACGGCAGATATTGCCCAAACAAACCATCAAAACTCGTATTGCCATAGGTATAATCTCCCAGAATTGCGCTTATTACACACAGATTATAACGTGTTTTGCCCCTACGTTCCCCTGACGCGCGCTGCATCTCGCTTGCGGAAAGTCGGCGATGGCGGCATAATAACGCGCTGGCAAATCGTTCATTGACACGACTATGAAAATCACCCAAATCATTCTTTGCTGCTTACTCGTTGCAACCCTGACCGGTTGCAGTTCCATTTATAGCGATCTCGACGATCCGACCCCAATTCCCGGCAATACGGCGTGGAATCCGGTGGTACAGACCTTTGATGGCGTGGCGATGGTGCTGGTCCCGCCCGGCTGCTTCACGATGGGCAATCAGGCCGGGCGGCGCGACGAACAACCGGCCACCGAAATCTGCTTTGATGCGGCGTTCTGGATTGATCGCTACGAAGTGACCAACAGCCAGTATGGATCGGATGGCGTGTTTCCCGGCGAACTGCGCCCGCGCGATAACCTGACGTGGTTCGAGGCGCGCGATTACTGCGCCAGCCGGGGCGGGCGTCTGCCCACCGAAGCCGAATGGGAATATGCGGCGCGCGGCCCCGACAGCCTGATCTATCCCTGGGGCGACACGTTTGTCAAGGATAATCTGGTGTACGATGACAACTTTGAGTACCAACTCTGGGATGTGGGCAGCAAACCGGACGGGGTCTCCTGGGTGGGCGCGTATGATCTGGCGGGCAATGCGTCCGAATGGGTGAGCAGTCTCTACCGCCCCTATCCGTATAACGCTACTGATGGACGCGAAGACTTGAATAACGCCACAGATCGCCGGGTGCTGCGCGGCGGCATGGGCAGCTATATCGACTATGGCACAGGCATGGCAACGCGCACCTGGGCGCTGCCGGATGAGCGGGCGTGGTATCGCGGGTTTCGCTGCGCGCGGGATGCGGAGTAGCCATGAGCCAACCGACCCTGAATCCTAACCTCCGCGAACGTGTCCGGCGCTCGATCCAGCGCGATCCATTTCCCGATGATTCGCGCGGGCGAGCGCGGCAGGTCTTGAACGATCTGATCCTGCACCTGCACGCGACGAAAGTCCCGGTGCGCGCGCTCAAAATCAGTTACAGTTTCGGCCTCGGCTTGCTGGCGATCCTGTTTTTCCTGGTGCTGATCGTCACGGGTGTATTGCTGCTGTTCGTCTATACGCCCACGCCCGAAGATGCTTACGCCAGCATCCGAATACTGGAAACCGAAATTTGGATGGGCCAACTCGTGCGCAATCTGCACCATTGGAGCGGCAATGCGCTGCTGATCGTGGCGGCGCTGCACATGCTGCGCGTGTTTTATACGGCGGCGTTCCATCCCCCGCGCGAATTTAACTGGTTGCTCGGTTTGGGGCTGCTCGTGCTGGTTGCGCTCTCGAATTTCACCGGCTATCTGCTGCCCTGGGATCAACTCGCGTTTTGGGCGACGACGATTGTCACGGGCATGATCGGTTACATCCCGGCGATTGGCGAGGGACTCAAACAGTGGTTGCTTGGCGGGCCGGAGGTCGGTGGCGCGACGCTGCGCACCTTTTTCGCATTTCACATCGTTGTATTTCCGTTGTTCATGGCGATCATTGTGTCCTATCACATCTGGCGCGTGCGCAAAGATTCGTTTTCGCTGCCGCGCGATCTGGATGAGCCACCGGTTGATCGCCGCCAGATCGAGCGCGTGACGACGATCCCGCATCTGGTCAATCTGGAACTAGGGTTTGGCTTGCTGACGCTGGCGCTGTTGATCGCGTGGGCGACGTGGGTTAATGCGCCGCTTGAACCCGCCGCCAATCCGAGTCATCCTCCGAATCCGGCTAAAGCCGCGTGGTATTTCATGGGCTTTCAGGAATTGCTGCTGCATTTCCATCCCTTGATCGTGACGCTGGTCATTCCCGGTTTCACCGCCGCCGCCTTGATCGCCCTGCCGTATATGGATCGCAACCCGGCCACTGAGCCGGACGTTGAGGGCATCTGGTTCCGTTCCCGGCACGGGCGGCGCTTGACCGCGATCAATACCGTGTTGGGCATCGTGATCACAACGGCCTGGGTGATTCTGGATGAAAAGTGGCTCGATCTGCCCGAACTACTCGACTTTTTGCCTGTATTGATCAGCGACGGCGTAATCCCGTTCGGCGCGATTCTGCTGTTCCTGATCGGGTATCATTGGCTATTGGGTCGGCGCGGCGCAACGATCAGCGAGCGCAATCTGGCGCTGTTTACGCTGCTGTGCGCGGCCTTTCTCACGCTTACGGCGATTGGCATTTTCTGCCGGGGCGAAAATATGGCGTTGGGTTGGCCCTGGTGAACCTCACTCCCTAAATCCCCCTCGCCAACCGAGTTAGAGCGGGGGACTTGACCACACACCTAACTCCCCCTCGCCATGCGTGGAGAGGGGGCCGGGGGGTGCGGTAAAAACAATAGGATTTACAATGGACGAACAAAACACAGTCTCCCGGCGGGATTTTTTAGGAGTATCGTGGCGCATAGCAGCGGCCTTTGCTGCTGGTGAAGCAGCGTATTTAGGGCTGCGTTTCCTGGGATCGCGCAAAGCAGAAGGCGTCTTTGGCGAAGTCGTCGCGGCGGGGATCGTGGATGATTTTCCGCCCGGCACGATCACGCCGTTTGATACACAGCGTTTTTTCCTGGTGCGCTTTGAGGATGGCGGGTTTATTGCGCTGCATACCAAATGTACGCATCTGGCCTGCGCGGTAACGTGGAATGAGCAAGTCGGGCGTTTTGTGTGTCCGTGTCACGGCTCAGAATTCGACCAGCACGGCGACGTGATCAATCCTCCCGCCCCGACGCCCCTAGACCGCTTCGCAGTCGAGATCGACAGCGAGGGCCGCGTGCAGGTGGATACGCGCACCCCAATCACGCGCGAGTCGGTGAACGAAGAAGTCATCGTGTATCCGCCGCCGGAATTA
>JAFGJA010000690.1 GCA_016929355.1 Anaerolineae bacterium
ACTCATTTTTTGCAACAGAACCAGTGGCCGCTGGTGCCAGCTTCGCTGATGCTGTTGGCGAACTCTCAGGAGAGCGTTTCTAAGGCGAAACTCTTGTTTTATCTATAATCTTCCGGCAATGTACTTAGACCGTCGGTTGTGTTAAGCCGTATTGGAAGTTCAATATCCTGGCCTTTATAACTTGCCCAAGCGATCTTATGAAGCACATAAAGGTTTTCTGAATCAAGTTCATCTATCAATGCATCACCCCACTGAAATGTATAAATCCCACTATGTATTACTTCTTTTAGTGCTGCGGTTGACCGAATTTCTTTTTCGTTTACTAAAACAACAAGCTCAAATGTCTGTTTTTCGTGATCGAAGTCAAAACTGATTAACTCAACCATTGTGCAAGTTTCTCCAATAGACTATCACCGTCTGAAGTTTTGCCGTTTTCAACATTTTGGCGAAGTTCCAGTAGTATAGTCAAAGTACGCAGTTTCCCCCTGGAGGTTTTTGATGTCCCTAAAAATGAGTCCGATCCTTGAAGTGCCCGAATTGACTGCTCAAATTGCTTGGGCGGCATTTCCCAATGGGAACAACTACATGCAAATGCGTGATGAGTTGGGAGTCTTTTATGCGGATCACCAGTTCGTCGATCTGTTTTCGTATACTGGCCAACCTGCCATCGCTCCCTGGCGGTTAGCGCTGGTAACGCTCATGCAGTTTGCCGAAAATTTGACGGATCGTCAAGCTGCCGATGCCGTGCGGGGGCGTATTGATTGGAAATATGCGTTAGGGTTGGAGATGACCGATCCTGGCTTCCATTATTCGGTGTTGAGTGAGTTTCGCGGGCGATTGATTGAGGGCGGCCAAGAAGAACTGCTCCTGCAGGGCATGTTGGACTGTTTCAAAGAGAAACAACTCCTCAACGCACGGGGCAAACAACGGACTGATTCGACCCATATCCTCATGGCTGTGCGTGAACTCAATCGCCTGGAGTTAGTCGGCGAGACGCTCTATCATACCTTGAATGTAGTGGCCGAAGTCGCACCGGTGTGGTTGCAACAGCAAATTACGCCGGATTGGTTCAAGCGCTATGGGCAGCGCATGTGTGAGGCTCGCTTACCGGATAAAGATGTGGACCGCGATGAGTTCGCACTGGTGATTGGTTATGATGGACAGCATCTGCTTGAACAACTCTACGCTACCCCTGACGAGTTAGCCTATCTGCGTACCCTACCTGCCGTGCAAACCTTGCGCCAGATTTGGCTTCAACAATACTGCTGGCAAAATGGAGAACTTCAATGGCGTAAACGCCACGAACACGGGATGCCACCTGCCGCAATTACTCTGATTTCTCCCTATGATCTCGACGCGCGGTATAGTGAGAAACGCGGCATGTCCTGGCTGGGTTACAAAGTGCATCTGACCGAAACATGTGACGAAGATGACGTTCATCTGATCACCCACGTCGAAACCACCAGCGCCGACGTGCCTGACAATCATGTCGTCGAACCCATTCATGCGGCCTTGGCTGAGCGCGATCTCTTGCCCGATCTGCATCTGGTTGATGCGGGTTATCCGGATGGTGAAAACCTGGTGGATAGCCAAACAGACTATCAGGTGACCCTATATGGTCCCGTTCGTCCGGATAACAGTTGGCAAGCGCGGGCCCAAAATGGATACGGCGCGAGCCATTTTCAGATTGACTGGGATATACCTCGCGCCACCTGTCCTCAAGGGAAAACCAGCTATCACGGCAAGGCGGGCCTCGATCCCAGCAAACGTCCTATTACTCGCTTTGTTTTTCGCGAAGTTGATTGTGCTATGTGTCAAGCCAAAGCGCTCTGTACCACAGGGAAGGCGCGTTATCTAACTTTATTACCTCAGGCCCAGCATGCAACCCTTCAGACCGCTCGTCAGCGACAACGAACGGAAGCATTCAAAGAAACCTACAACCGTCGCGCGGGGGTTGAGGGAACCATCTCGCAGGCAGTTCAAGCCCTAACCATGCGCCGTAGTCGCTACCGGGGTGAAGCCAAAACCCATTTGCAGCATGTGGCGACTGCGGCTGCAATGAATTTGATGCGGGTTATTAATTGGCTCAACGGTTTGCCGCTGTCTGAAACCCGAAAATCGCGCTTTGCTCAGTTGGCGCCAGCGTGATTTGGGGTTCGCCAACAGCATCAACCTGCGGGAGAACCGGATATTGCGATCACTCCGAAACTCCAATCCCCACGATTCGTTGTAAGGACTCCAGATCACGATTGAGGGATGGTTGTAGTCGCGCTCGATCATATCGTGGAAGTCGCGCAGCAAACGTTCACGCGCCAACTCCGTAAACAATACCGGGCTGGGGCCATCATTCCACAACAAAATACCCAATTGATCGGCCCAATAAGCCCAACGTGGGTCTTCGATCTTGATATGCATCCGCAGGCCATTTAAGCCGATGCGTTGGGCATATTCAATATCGGCGCGCAGCGCATCATCACTGGGCGCGGTGAATAACCCATCCGGCCAATACCCTTGCACCAGGGCCGACATCAGGTAGATCGGGCGACCATTAAGCAGCACATCGGTCCCGCTGATCACGATACTGCGCATCCCAAAGTAGGTGTGAACCCGATCAGCCGGGTTGCCAGCCGAACTCAGGGCCAAATCAACCGTATACAGGTTGG
>JAFGJA010000138.1 GCA_016929355.1 Anaerolineae bacterium
AGTGTCATTCTGATGCTAACTTACGCCTGATCTGCCAACGCCAGGAACAGTTTTTCCGCCGTGATCGGCAGATCAAACACGCGGATACCCAACGCATCGGCTACCGCGTTGGCAATCGCCGGGGCGGTCGGGACCATCGAGTGTTCGCCAATGCCGCGCGCGCCCCAGGGACCATCATCCTGCGGCACTTCCACGATGATCGGGATGATCTCGAACGGAATATCCACCGAGGTGGCGATCCGGTAATCGACAAAACTATGATTGGCGAGCGTGCCGTTCTTAAACTGCATTCCTTCAAATAGGGCTGTACTCGCGCCCTGCACCGCGCCGCCTTCAATCTGCGCGCGCACCTGATCGGGATTGATCGCTTTGCCCACGTCAAACGCCGCCGCGATCCGCAGCAGGGTCACTTGCCCGGTGATCGTGTCCACTTCCAGATCAACCGCCTGACAGCCGGTGGTGTAATGCACCACTGAACGCGGCCCCTGCCCGGTTTCAGCATCCAGTCCGGTCACATAGGAGGGCATGAAATTGCCGTGCCCAATGATGGGACCGCCGCGCCAGCCTTGATCGTCCGGTTTGGGCAAGCCATAGATCACCATCTTCTTGAGCGGCATCGATTCTTCGGACTTGTACGAGATGATCATTCCGTCTTGAATATCGAGATTTTCGACATCCTCATCCCAATGTTCCGCCGCGAGTTCGAGCACTTGCCGCCGTGCGTCTTGCGCCGCCGCGACAATCGCATTGCCCATCGACCATGTTAAACGACTGGCGACGGTTTGCCATTCATACGGGCTGTACTGCGTATCAATCGGCCCCTGAATGCGAATCCACTCATACGGTACGCCCAACGTAGCGGCAGCCATTTGCGCAGCCACCGTAAATGTGCCCTGCCCGATTTCCTGTCCGCCGATGCCCACCGTCACCGTCGCGTCTTCATTGAAGCGGACCCAGGCTGACGATCCGGCGTTAGGCGGCATGGCGGGCGCTTTCCACATGATCGCCATGCCCTTGCCACGCCGTTTATATGGGGCGCTGGCGGGTTCGTCCTGCCCCCAGTTGATCGCTGCTGCGGCTTTTTCGATGCATTGCGGCAAACCAACCGGGTGCATTTTCGATCCAGTCGCAATAATCGAACCTTCACGGATGCAGTTTTTCAGGCGGAATTCGGCCTTGTCCATGCCGATCTTTTCCGCCAGCAGGTCAATGATCTGCTCAATGCCCCAGTGGATTTCCGGCATCCCGAAGCCGCGAAACGCGCCGCCTACCGGGTGATTGGTGTACACGCAGTAGGAATCGGCGTGAACGTGCGGGATTTCATACGGGCCGGTAGATGAATAGCCCGTTGCGCGCGTGATGTTCACACCGTATTCGGTATAGGCTCCCGCATCCCAAAAATATTCGGTTTTCATCGCCAGGATTTTACCGTCATTGGTCGCGCCGATTTTTGTCTTGGCGATCAAACCTTGCCGGACAAACGTCGTGAAAAATTCTTCCTCGCGCGTCAGGCGCAGTTTGACCGGATGGCCGGGCACTTTGAGCGCCATCACCACCGCGAGCGCTTCCATCGTGACGCCTGCTTTACAACCGAAGCCGCCGCCCACATACGGCGCGACGACGCGCACTTTGCTTTGCGACAGGCCAAGCGATTCCGCGATCAGGTTGCGCGCCGCAAAGGGTGATTGGCTGCTCGTCCAGAGCGTAATTTGTCCACTCTGATTCACCTGCGCCACCGCGACATGCGGCTCGATGGGCACATGCTGCACATGCGGCACTTTGAATTCGTGTTCGACAATTGCGTCACACTGCGCCCATGCGCTCTCGACATCGCCTTTGCGGATTTTGAAGTGATTCGAGATATTTGTGCCCGCTTTGGGAAAAATGAAGTCCGGCACTTCATAGTCACCGAGATCAGGGTGAATGATCGGGGCGTCGGGTTCCATGCCCCGGCGCGGATCGAGGACGGGTTCCAGGATTTCGTATTCTACTTCGACCAATCGTGTCGCCGCTTCCGCGATTTCTTCGCTGGTGGCGATCACCCCGGCTACCGGATCGCCCACATAACGCACGCGCTCGCGGCAAAAAATGTGGCGATCTTTCAGGTAGAGGCCGATCTGATTCGGCGTATCGTCGCCCGTAACGACTGCTTTGACGCCGGGGAGCGCTAAGGCTCGGCTGGTATCAATGTGTTTGATCCGCGCGTGCGGGTGCGGACTGCGCACAATGCGCCCGAACAACATCCCAGGGCCGAATGGCAAATCGTCCGCGAATTGGGCCTCGCCGGTTACTTTTTCGAGCGCGTCAATACGTTTGACATTGGAGCCAACAGGAGCCGGAATGTCTGTGATCTGTTCTGTGGTTATTGGCATGGTGGCTAACCTCCTGTTTTGGCGGCATCTTTAACCGCGTCAATGATCCGCACATAGCCCGTACACCGGCACAGATTGCCCCGCAGCGCGTCTTTGATGTCGTCTTCGGTGGGGGAAGGGTTGCGATCCAGCAGCGCGCGCGCCGAGATCAAAATTCCCGGCGTGCAGAAGCCGCACTGTGTCCCGGTGTGATCGATAAACGCCTGCTGCAACGGCTCAAGCTGTCCATCCTGCGCGAGTCCTTCGATGGTGACAATCTCCGCGCCGTCAATTTCAACGGCCAGCACCAGACACGCATTGACCGGCTCACCGTTCAGCAGCACGGTACACGCGCCGCATTCGCCCGTCGCACAGCCGTTTTTTGTGCCGGTCAATCCCAAGCCCTCGCGCAAAAACGCGAGCAAGGTTGTATGCGACTGCACCAGCGCGATTTCTGATTCGCCGTTGATCGTAAACGTGATTTCATGGGCGCTCATGATTCCCCTCTTTTCTGCGACGATTGCACCTGCTGCCAGACATCATCGAGCGCGCGGCGTGTCAGATTGCGCACCATCGCTTTGCGATAGCGAGCCGAGCCGCGTAGATCATCAATCGGCTTGGCGGTATCTTCGGCGGCGCGCGCCGCTTCTGCCAGAGTTGTATCGGTGATCGCCTGATCTGCCAGCAGCGATTCTGCTACCGGGACGCGAATCGGAGTCGGCGCAACGGACGCCAGCGCCAACCGGAAACGATAACCGGATGCGGCGGTGTTATCGGGATAACCCATTACCGCTACGCCCACAATCGCCAGATCGCCGCCTGCGTTGCGGCCCAACTTGATATAACGCCCTGCCCAGCCTTCCGGCGGGAGTGGAATATCGATCCGGGTCAAAAATTCGCCCGGTTGCAGCGCGGTTTTACGTACACCGCGAAAAAAGTCATTCGCCGGAATCATTCGTTCGCCATCCGGTCCCCAAACGACACAGTGCGCCGCTAACACCAGCGCGGCGGGCGCGGTATCGGCGGCAGGCGAGGCGTTGCACAGGTTCCCGCCCATCGTGGCGCGGGATCGCAGTTGGTAGGAGGCAACGGATTCTATTGCTTGCACCAATAACGGATAATGGGCGATTACCGCCGGGTGCGCCGCCAGCGCATTCATGTTCACCGCCGCGCCAATTTGCAAGCCTGTTGCGGGATCAAAACTGATCGCGGTCATGTCCGGTAGCGCCTTCACATCAATGATCACGTCAGGAGCCAGCATACCATCGCGCATTTGCACAAAAATGTCTGTGCCACCCATCAGCAAGCGCGCGCGATTCCCGTGTTTGAGCAG
>JAFGJA010000139.1 GCA_016929355.1 Anaerolineae bacterium
GATGCCACCGCCGTATCACTGGCCGAACTGCCCCCCGGCGCGTACCGGCTGATCATGGGCGCGTATTACGGCGACTTTTCGAATCTGCGTGTCCCGGTGACGCAGGCCGCCACCAACGCACCGAATGACATGGCGACTCTCGGCTGGATCAAGGTCCCGCAACACGCTATGCCTGAACCGGATGATAACGCCATGACCTATGACGCCGTGTTGGGCGATCAGCAGTTCGCGTTGATCGGCGGCAGCGCAGAGCCGGTTAACGCGGATGAACCGGGGAAAATTCGCTTGCGCCTGACGTGGCAAGCATTAGCAGATCGCCCCACCCTCGACGCGACGATCTTCGTGCATGTGTTGGGCGCAGAAGATACGTTCATCACGCAAAACGACGCGCGCCCCTGGAACGGTCAATATCCGACCTTCATCTGGGACGCGGGCGAGATCGTGCAAACGGAGCATCTGCTGGACATTGGCGACACGCCGCTTGCAGAGGTGAACCTGATCGCGGGGATGTACTTCTTCATCAGCAGCAACCAGACGCAGCGCCTCGACGTGGTGCAGGATGGTGAATCCGTGCCGCAGCAGGTGATTACGTTGGGGAATTTAGGGGAACTGGTGAAGACCATTATGCAATGATCGGCCTCACCCCCCGGCTTGGCGGGAGAGGGGGATTCAGGGGGTGGGGCCAACTTTCTTGACAAACGCCCATCATGTATCGTAAAACCCGAACAGTGTTAGATAATCCAACAACGTAAGGCATCATGACTGACGACACCACTCCACGCGAACGACGCGCCAAACGCACCCGGAAAGCGATCCTGGATACGGCCATGCAGTTGATCGTGGAAAAAGGGCCGGATAAACTCTCGCTGCGCGAAGTGGCGCGGCGCATCGACTACAGTCCGGCGGGACTCTACGAGTATTTTGGCAGCAAGGACGAACTGGTCGAAGCGGCGTGTTCGGAAGCGGATCGACGCCTGGGCATATACCTCAATGGGGTTGATCCCGCGCTGCCGCCGGGGGATTATCTGGTCGAGTTGGGGCTGGCTTATGTGCGCTTTGCGCGCGAAAACCCGGAGCATTTTCTGTTCCTGTTTGGCAACCGTGAAGCCAACTTTGAACACATGCTGCCGCTCGAAGATGATTTTCAGACAGATGAGGATTGGGGCAAACACGATCCCAATTTTGCGCTGTTGATCAGCGCTGTCCAGCGCGCGATTGACGCAGACGTGATCCAGACCCGCGCCGGATTCGACACGTTGGAGATCGCGTATACCGTCTGGGCGTTGGCGCACGGCATGGCCTCGCTGCAAGCCAGGTATATGCCGCATCTGCGCTTGAACTATGCGGCGACGGATCGACACGCGATGCGGATCATGATCGCCGGTTTGGGGCATACGCTGCCAGAATAGCCCTCCCCCTGAACACCCTCCGGTTGCCGCCCGCCCTGTATGCGATACCGTTGGCGAAGTCGATTCGCAGCGAATTTGTAGGGGCGGACCAATGTGTCGGCCCTGGGCCGACACGCTGATCGACCCCTACAGAAAACCATGTGCCGACTTCCGCCTAGGGGTTTACCCTTTCCCTACACGCTCTCATAGCGGTTGCACCCCGTTTCGCTGCAAAAGCGTGATACAAAAGAAAAAAGAAACAGGACAGGGATCACTCACATCGCCTGTCCTGTTTGGTTGCTGCGTGATGGTGCGCCGGGCCGGTTACGCTCGCGCTTCGTTCAAGCGCGTCATTTGTTCAGCGCTCAAGGTGATGTCCAGCGCACCGATGTTTTCCGCCATTTGCTGCGTGGTGCTGGCTGCGATCAGAGGCAGGACGGCGGGATCGCTTTGCATCATCCACGCCAGCACGACCTGATTGGCGGTGGCGCCGCTTTCGCGCGCGACGGCTTGTAAGGTTAACAGCCGCGCCTCATTATCGGGATTTTTGTAGGCGTCGTGTACCGCGCGATCCGACCGGGTATAGGCTCCTGCCAGCAGCACCGAATAGGCCAGCAGCGTGAAATCGCCGCGCGCCCGCACATAATCGCGGATTTCAGCGGTGACATACTGCTGCATTCCCATATTCATCCCGTAACGTGGCTGGAGATAGGTGTAACGCTGCTGCAAGCTGCAAAAATCGGCCCACCCTTCCTGTTTGCTCAAGAGGTGGGCGCGTTCCAGCCGGTAGGCGAGATAGTTGCTCGCGCCGATGTAGCGCACCTTGCCGGATGCGACCAGCCGGTTAAATGCCTCCAATGTATCACGGAGCGGCGTGTGGCGATCATCCACATGGGCGTAATACAGATCGATGGTGTCGATCCCCAGGCGTTGCAAACTTTTATCGCATTCCGCCTCGATCAAGTCAGGCGTCAGGGCGGTAGGAACATTGCCATAGCCGAAGCCGACTTTCGACGCAATGAACAGATCATCACAGTTGCCGCGCGCTTTCAGCCACGCACCGAGGATCGTTTCACTTTCGCCCCCTTCGCCGCCGGGAACCCAATGCGCGTAAATGTTGGCGGTATCGATGAACGTGCCGCCCGCCTCGACATACTGATCCAACAGGCTAAACGATGTGGCTTGATCCTGCTTGGTCCCGAAAAACATCGCGCCCAAACACAGCGCGCTGACCTGTTCGCCCGTGTGCCCTAATGTGACTGTCCTCATAACCTACCAACTCCTTGTGGCAAAAATAAACCGATCATGTACAAATGTAGTGGTTTTGCGGCGGTTGTCCAAAAAAATTCCCACCCTGGACAATTCGCGTTTACCCGGCGAAAATGGAGCTATCAATTTTCGTGTGAGTTCTCTGTGAAGGAGCCTTAAACACACTATGACCAATAATGGCACTATGCCGGATATTCCGGTTGAAACGATTGCTGAAACCGCCAATTACACGATCTGGACCGCGCAGGAACCGGATGGTGAGAAAACTTATCATGTCGAATTGGGTCCCGTGACCGCGCATTTCTTTGGCGAAGAGTGGGCCGAATTTGTCACGCTGATCCGCGAAGCAGTGGCGCAGGGTGTTGGCGCGGCTGATGATGACGATGAAGACGGCGATGAAGACGGCGAAGCGGGTGATCCCGAAGCGACGGAAGTCGAACTGGATTGGGGATCGCTTTATTTTGATATGGACGAATGGACCGAGTTCGTGCAGTTGATCGAGCAGGTCTAAAACTTCACTCCTCAACCTCCTCCCCGCAAGAAATTAAGGGGGATGATGCTGTAGGGGCGAACGCGAACCTGCGGTTCGTCATATGTTCGCCCAGGGCGAGGCGATGCCTCGCCCCTACGATACCCCTGATAATTATTTATGCATCACGGAGAGGGGGACTTGATCATGACTTTGACTCCCCCTTTCCATTGCACGGGGCGGGGAGTCAGGTGAAGAAGATTTCCCCATGACCCTATCCCACACCACCCTCAATTTTCTTTTCTCCGATACCGGGCGCGCGGCGCTGGACTGGCTGGCGGCGCAAGACCTGAGCGATACGAATACGCTGCCCCTGTTGAATACGCTGCGGCGCGAGTATGCCCCCGATGACGCGGGCGCGGCGCTGACCATGGCGCGTTTGCGCCAACGCGCGGCGGCGAAATTTTCCCGCGCGGATCAGATGTTTTTCACGCCGGACGCGCTCGAACAGGCTAGCAGCGAAGTGATCAGTTATACGCGGATATCTCACTTTTTCCAGTCCAGTTATTTGCATATTGTCGATTTGGGTTGCGGTATCGGCGGCGATGCGATCATGTTGGGCAGTTACCCCGGCGCGGGTGTGATCGCGGTGGATCGGGACGCGCTGCGGCTGCGCATGGCCCGCGCGAATCTGGCGGTTTATGATCGCCGTTGGTCGCATGTAGTCCAGGCCGACATCACCGATCCACTGCCTTTGCAGCGTATCCGGCAGCGCGCCGGTAAAGAGTACAAAGCGGCGTTTTTTGATCCGGCGCGGCGCGTGGAATCAGGTGGCAAAAAACGGCGTGTGTTTTCGGTGCGCGACTACGTGCCGCCGCTAGACGTGATCCGCCAATGGGATTTTGAAGCGATGGCGGTCAAACTCTCACCGGGCGTGAAGCTAGACGAACTGGCCCCGTATATCCAGGATCGGGCACGCATAGAATTTGTGAGTCTGGGGGGCGAACTCAAAGAGGCGGTGTTGTGGTATGGGTTGCTCGGTTTTGGGGAAAACTCCGCCACGCGCGTTGAGGCGGATGGCCGGGTTTACGCCCTGTACCGGAATCCCGGTGCTATATCGGTGCGACTCAGCGCACCGCGCGCCTACCTCTACGAACCCGATCCGGCGCTGATCCGGGCAGGACTGTTTGCGGAATTAAAGCTAGAACTGCGCCAACAGATATTTTTGTTGGACCCGCAGATCGCGTATTTGACCGCCGATTCTTATGTTCCATCACCCTGGCTGCGCGCATGGCCGGTGTTGGCGTGGCTGCCGTTCAATCTCAAGCGATTACGTGCGGCTTTGCGCGAACGCAACATCGGGCGTGTGACCGTCAAAAAACGCGGCTCGCCCATCCTGCCGGAAGACCTGATCCGTAAACTGAAATTGAACGGGGAAGGGGACGCGGCGGTGATCGTGCTGACGCAGATCGCGGACCAACACAGCGCGATCATTTGCGGCGAGATGCTTGGATAAACTGCCCAAATTTTTTAACGCAAAATTAAAAAGATTTTCATTGCGTTCCGGCCCTGATGCGGTATCATTGGTGTACTTTGAGGCGAGATGAAAGTATTTGTCATGACCTTTATAGTCTGCTGGGATAACGAGGACCGGACCGTCATTCGTACTGAGGCGGTCAGCGATTGGAATTGGGACGATTTTGTCTCACAGATCATGGGGGCGTATGCCATGATGTACACGGTGCATCATACCGTTGACGTAATCGCAGATGGCCTGGGCGGGTGGACATTGCCGCCGGGGGATATGATGGGCCGTTTGCGCAGCGTGCGCGGCGAACGTCCGCCCAATATGGGGCGTTTGGTGCTGGTAAATGCGAATCCGTTTGTGCGCGCGGTGGTCGGGATCATGGGCAAAGTTTACCCGGAAGATGCCGCGATGACGCACCTGGTGGACACGATTGACGACGCACGGGAACTTTTGGCTGCGGTGCCGGTGGGCGTGCGTTGATGGCTCTATAATGATGAGACACCGATCCCCCGGTGGGCAGCGTCTCACCGGGGGATTTTTTTTGCGCGGCGGGTACAATAAAAATTTACCGATCCTTCACGACTTCTTAACAGCACTGGTTGTATAGTGGATTCGGTAACGACGTAAATAAGGGATGGATAGGAACATGGGATTTATTGCTAAATGGGATAACGATGCCCAATCACAAATTGTCAGTGTGGTGCGCGGCGAATGGTCATGGCCGGAGTTTATCGATCATGTGCTGTGCCTGCACGGGATGATCGAAGCGGCAGATCACGCGGTGGATGTGATCGTGCCGGGGATGGATGAGGCCGATTATCCGGCGGAGGAATTGGCCGGTAAGCTGCGGCAGTTGCGCGAAACGGACCCGCCGCATATGGGGCTGTTGGTGTTGGTGTGTGAAACCCGTTCGGCGCGGACGATGCGCAATGTGATGGGCCGTATTTATGACGCGGATCGCATTGAGTGCGTGAATTCATTGGATGCGGCGCGGGCGCTGCTGGCGGCGAAACATACCGCCTGACGCCTCGATAACGCCTGATTTTGATATGCTAACGGAATCCTCGGCAATCCTGCCGGGGATTTTTTTTGATCGCACCTTGATCACGTTTTTATGGGGTCTTAATTCGCGTCTGCTAGACTCGGCTGTATATTCATCGTAACAGGAGCCGTAAAAGTAATGATTTTTAGTGTAGACTGGGATGATGCTGAACGATCTGTAATTTTGTGCCGGGTTGAAGGGGCATGGACATGGGATGATTTTACAACCCTGGTACAAGCGGCGTACCGGTTGGCGGGTACTGTCGATTATTGGGTGAACGTGATTATCGAAGATGTGGCGCGGGTGCAGATTCCGCCTACCGATCTGGTCCGGCAATTGCGTTGGGTATTGGCGCAGCGCCCGCGCAATATGGGGCTGTTGATCCTGGTGGGAGCCAATACCACGCTTCGAGCTACGGCCCATTTGATCAGCCACATGTATCCGTATGGCGGCGTTGAGGTGCTGCGGTTCGCCAATACGGTAGAATCGGCGCGCAACGAGGCGCGGATGGCCTGCTGCTGATACGCGGGAGGGGCAATTCAATGCCGTTTAACTTTTAAATCTAGTAACGCCTTGCCGGTTAACTCCTCCCCGTAAACGACACCGTTGGCGAACCTGATTTTTCCGGGCGGACACATTGGTCTGCCCCTGGTTGAACATATGCTGCCGTGAACTAGCAATCCCTCCCTGCCTGCGGAGGGATTTAGGGTGGGGTGCAGCCGCTAGGAGACCATGCGAATATTGTAAAGCTGATCCGTATCCCCATTGTTCAGCAGCGTGAACCGGCGCACCAACCGCCCTTCCGCCACCAGTTCATTTAACAGGTCAGCCAGCGCCATATTATCGGGCAATACGACCCCGACCTCAATTTTTTCGGTACGGATCGCAATCCCGCTCTTGCCTACCACCGCCACAATCTTGTCTTTCATTTTTTCACGTTTCGACATAGAATCCTCGCCAACTATTAATCTTCAACTATATTATATAATATTTTTTAATTTTTTCCCAACTGAGAAAACCCACCATCATTTTGAAAAAAAACGATTATACTCATGAGAGTCACCAGGTCATGTTCAGGAGCAGCGCTATGGGCGTGCGCGTGCGTGTGGCATCGGAGATGGGGCAGATCAGCGCAACGAGCCTCACGTTGATCGAAGGCGCATATACGGGAACCTATGTCAACGCCGCCTATACCGCCGCGCAAGACAACAAAACCGCGATACTCACCGTGCGGATCACATCCGGGCGCGGGGCAGTGACGCTGCGGAGTGAGTAACCAACTCTATCCAAATTCCTACCAAAGCGAATGCCATCAATAATGGTATAATTAAAATGGGGTGAAAAACACGTAATTATCTCAATTCTGAGTTTGACACGGCGTGATCAGCACGTAAACAAATGATTTTAACAGCGCGGTCCTTCTTTTTCTGATCATGCTGCGAGCACGCGCAGTATATGTTGTCCTATAATAGGTACAGTGGAACTAACGAGAGGCTTTTTCGTCATGGCGGGACGGTTACAAATCCCTTTACATCCTACCCGGCGTTCGCTCTGGATGCAAACCCTGGTCTGGGTCGGCGGCGTCATCCTGGTTTTCTTAATCTTGCTTTACGCGCTGTCCCAGATCATCTTACTGGATGGATTCCGTGATCTGGAAACCCAAGCCGCGCAGCAAGAAATCCAGCGCACCCAAAATATGTTGTTTGCTGAGTTAGACGTGCTCAACACAACGGCGATGGACTGGGCTTTCTGGGATGAAACACTCGATTTTGTGCAGACAGGCGATCCCGCCTATATCGACGCCAACTTAATGGATGCGACGTTCGACTCGTTGGGACTCAATCTCCTCTTATTCTACAACACCGCCGGAGAACTTGTTTACGGGAAAACCTACGATCTGGCTGCCCAACGCGAAGTTCCGTTCTGGACGGATAGTGAAACCATTATGGGCAACGACCCCGCCATCACCCACCTGACCGATCCCATGGCTTCGATCCGTGGGATCATTATGCTGCCCGATGGCCCCATGTATATTGTTACCTACCCGATCCTGACCAGCCATCACGAAGGCCCGGCGCGTGGCACATTGACGATGGGCCGGTTTTTGACCGGCGAAACAGTCGAACGCTTGAGCGAAATCAGCCCTGGTCAGGTCAAACTATTCCGGTTAACAGACGATACGCTGCCCGCCGATGTGCGCGCTTCATTACCCACCACCACAAAACCCATCATCAAACGCATGAATGGGCAAACCATTGTGAGCTATATTCGCATTGATGACATTCATGACCAACCGATCATGGCGCTGGCGTTCGCAGCCCCACGCGACATTTACCGCCAGAGCAACGATCTGATCCGGTCCTTTTTGGTGATCACCGTCCTGGGCAGCATTGGGATCATCATTACTATCGCGATCTGGTTGCAGCGCAGCGTATTAACCCGCCTGACAATGCTCAGTTCGACAGTCCGTGAAATCGGGCAAAGCGGCGACCTGGATGTGCGCGTGCCCACCGGCGAACACACCGAACTGAACAGCCTTGCGGAAAGCATCAATCTGATGTTGGCCGGACTCGCGGAATCGCATGGCGAACAAACGCGCGCAGTGGATACCCGCACCCAGCAGTTGATCAAAGAACGCGACATGCTGCGCATCTTGATCGACAATCTGCCAGAGCGCCTGTACGTCAAGGATACCCAGGGGCGCTTCGTGGTCGCAAATGCGACGATTGCCCGGCGGTATGAACTGCCGCGCGCCAAAGATTTGATCGGCAAAACCGATTTCGATCTACAAGCCCCTGACATCGCGCAAACCCTCTTTGCCGAAGAACAAGCCCTTATGCAGGGGGAAATCCCCGTCATTGAACACGAATTCAACCACACCTTCGACAATGCCCCCGGTTGGCTGTGGACGGTCAAACTCCCCCTGCGCAATCACGAGGGGCATATTATCGGGCTGGTGGGCATTGGGCGCGACATCACGGAGCGTAAGCTGATGGAAAACGCCTTACGCGAAGCCCATGACGAACTCGAACAACGTGTCGAAGAACGCACCGCCGAACTCACGCTGGCGAATCTGCGGCTTAAGCTCGAAATTGCGGAGCGCGAACAGGTGCAAAAGGCGCTGACCGCCAACGAACGCACCGCCCGCGATTTTCAGGAACACTTGAAAGCGCTGCACGAAATCGGCCTGGAACTCGGCCAGATCACCGAATTGGATAAGTTATACCGGCGGGCCATCGAACTCGGACGCAGCCAGCTAGGATTCGAGCGGTTAGGGCTGTGGCGTCTCAGCCAGGACGAGCAGAACATGATCGGCACGTTTGGCATAGATACCGCCGGCAACTTGCGCGATGAGCGCCATCTGCGCAATGCTGTGACCAACGATCCATTTGTCCAGCAGGTGCTCCAACAACCCACCCACCTGGCCGTGTGGCAGAATAAAGAACTGCTGGACAACTGGGAGCCAATTGGACGCGGCTGGGGCGCGATGGCCGCGTTGTGGGATGGCAGCCGCACGATAGGTTGGCTGTCAACCGATAATCTGCTCACCCAGACACCGCCCTCGCCGTATCAAGCGGAACTGCTCCAACTGTACGGCTCGGCATTGGGCCACCACATTGCCCGGCTCGAAATGGAAGCGGAACTGCGCGCCAGCGAACACCGCTATAGCAGCCTGTTTAATGGCGTACCGGCCCCCCTGTACCGCACTGCGCCTGATGGTCAGATGTTAGAAATCAACCCCGCGTTGGTTGAACTGTTAGGGTATACCGATGTCAAGGCGTTGCAACAGCTCACCGTCGATCAACTCTATGTCCAGCCAGAGATGCGCGAACACTGGCGCGACGTGATCGAACGGGAGAACATGCTCCGCGATTTTGAGACGCAGATTGTCCAGGCCGATGGCAGCATCATCTGGGTCCAGGATACGGCGCATGTCGTGCGGTGGCCGGATGGCAGCGTGCGGTATTATGAGGGCAATCTCAAGGACATCACGGCGCGCAAACGCGCCGAAACCAAACTGGCCGAAGCCATGGAGCGCCTGCACAACCATGCGCACGAACTGGCAACAGTCGCGGAAATCAGCCGCCAGATGACCAAAATCCTGGACATCGACCAACTGCTCTGGACCGTCTGCGACCTGATCAAGACTAATTTTTCCCTGTACTACGCCCAGATTTACCTGCTCGATCCAGCCGGGGAAAAATTGACGCTGGCGGCAGGGTCGGGCGAAGAAGGCCGCGCCCTGGTCACGCATAAGCACAATATTCCGGTGCAAAAATCGCAGAGTCTGGTGGCGCGGGCGTACCGCACCCACGCCCCGGTAGTGACCAACAATGTGTTCGAGGCCATCGACTTTTTGCCCAATGTGCTGCTGCCCCGCACCCGCTCCGAAATAGCCGTGCCTATGTTGATCGGCGATCAACTCATTGGGGTCCTGGATGTGCAATCAGATATACTGGACCGGTTTACCGAACGCGATACAAATATCATGATCTCCCTGGCCGCCCAAAGCGCGATTGCCATTCACAACGCGCGGCTCTTTACCGAAAACGCGCGGCGCTTGGCCCTGATCGAAAACTCCACCGATCTGATCGCGTTAGCCGACATGAAAACATTCGAGCTGTTGTATATCAATCCTGCCGGGTTAAAATTGCTCGGTTTGACCCAACCTGACGAGTTTATGGCATCCCGGATTCAAGATTTTTATCCGCCGGAAATACAACACACCTGGCGGCGTACAATTCGGCCCAGCCTTGAGCGTACCGGGGTTTGGCGCGACGAAAATACCATCACCCGCGCCGATGGCACGAATATCCCTGTCGAACAAACGGTCCTGGCGATTGGCGAGCACGATGCCCCGCCCCATACGCTCGCGACCATCATCACCGACATTACCGAACGCAAACGCAGCGAAGAAAGCCTCCAGCGAGCTAATCGCGCCTTCCATACGCTCAGTGATTGTAATCAAGCGATGGTCCGCGCGACAGATACGATCAACCTGCTCAACGAGATTTGCCAGATTATTGTGGCGACAAGCGGCTATCAGATGGCGTGGGCCAGCATAGTCGATCCCGATCAGCCGGAGCAAATCCTGCCCATTGCCGTCGCCGGTGACGAATGCGGCTTCCTGGACATCATCTTCTCGGATGAGCGTGATCCCGAACAGCATCCCGGCCCCTCCGTTCGCGCCATCCGGGATAACCGGCCCATTGTGATCAACGACATCGCCCACGATCCAGACTATGCTCACTTCAGCGCCCATGCGCTGGCACGCAGCTACCATTCCATGATCGCGCTGCCCTTAGTGTCGGGGGAGCAAATCATCGGGACGCTGGGCGCGTATGCGGCGCTCCCGCACACCTTTGATGATCAAGAAATAACCCTCATGACCGAACTGGCGAGCGATCTGGCTTATGGGATCACGGTGCTGCGGACCCGTGCCGAACGCCAAAATGCCTTGCATCAGGTCCGCCAGCACGAAGCCAATTTGACCGCGATCCTGGAAAATACGGATGCGTCAATCTGGTCGGTGGACCGTGATTTTCGCTTAGTGGCCTGCAACACCGGCTTTACGCAGCTTTTGGCGCTGTTCACCGATGCCGCCGTAAAACCAGGGATGCCGGTTGATGTGCTGCCCGCCGAACGCGCCACCTTTTGGACCGACCTCTACACGCGCGCCCTGGCCGGCGTGCATTTCCGTACCGAAATCCATTACGAACTGGCCGAAATACCTGGTTTCGATATGGAAATGGCCCTGAATCCTATCGTGTCCGATACCGGCGAAATTGCCGGCGTGACCGTCTTCGGGCGCGACATCACCGCGCGCAAACAACATCTGGCCCAGCTTAAACAGTTGAATGATGAATTATTGGCCCTGCACGACATGGGCCGCACGCTCACCGCCACCCTTGATATACAAGCCATCTACCGGCTGTTATATGAGGAAATCGCCCAGAAACGGTTTGGCGCACCCTCTTTCTTCGTCTCCGTCTATGATGACACAGAACAACTCATCACCTGCGATTTTGCGGTGATCGATGGCGGCGAAGTGAACCCCACCCAACTGCGGCCGCTGCCGTTGGGGGATAGCCCCCTCAGCGAAACGATCCGCACCCGCCAGGCGCGCCAAGTGGATTACCCGGCAAGCGATGAAGACCCGCCAGACACCGGCCATTCGATCCGGGTTGGTGATCCCACCACCCCCTACATCCGTTCGGCGCTCTACATGCCCTTGATCAGCCAAGACCGTGTTATCGGCGTGATCAGCTTGCAGCATTACGAGGCCGAAGCCTTCCGAACGGCGGACCTGCAACTGCTTACCACGCTGGCTAATCAAGCCGCCGCCGCCATCCAAAATGCCCGGTTGTTTGCCGCCGAACACCGCCAGCGCGTCTATGCCGAAACCCTGCGCGATATTGCTGCCGCCGTCAATAAAACCCTTAATCTGGACAATGTCCTGTCCAGCATCTTCGAAAATATCAAACGAGTCGTGCCGCACGATGCCGCCAATATCATGATCATTGAGGATGGGCAAGCGCATGTGATGGGCAGCAGCATCGCGCACCACTATGACCTGCAAACGTGGGGGCAATCGGCGAGCTTTGATGTGCAAAACAA
>JAFGJA010000140.1 GCA_016929355.1 Anaerolineae bacterium
ATCGCGGCGAAGAACTCGCGGTTCGGCGCGAACACGTCGCTTTTTGAAGATGCGTACAGATAGCGGTCTGGTCCCGCTTCGAGATCATCCGCCGGGATCGACCACACCGCCGCGCTCGCGTTCGCGCCGACGGTGATCGGCGCGGTTTTCGTCCAATACACCGTACCAGCGAAGCCCGCGAGCTTGATCGTTACCTCGTCCGTGATGGGTTCCAGTGTATCATTCGTCAGCCATAATTCGACGCTGCCATCTTCCAGCGCTTTAAACGACGCCAGCACGGGGGCATAAAAGCGCCGCGTGTAGAAATAGCCCGCTTTGCCGAAACCGTAGTAATCCATCGTGGCCCAACTGAGGACCGGCCAGCAGTCATTGAACTGCCAGTAGAGCGTGCCGGAGCAGTGGGGTTTGCGGCGGCGGAAGTGCTCGATGCCAAATTTCAGCCCTTCCGCCTGGGCGATCATGCTGAAATCGACATACTCGTCGAGCGTATCCGGCAGACCCGTAACCGGGATCATCAGGTTATCGCCCTTGTTCTTGGGATTATCCTTGTTGTGATGGTCCATCGAAGGGCTGTGGTGGTAGAGTTGATCGGCGGGGATATTGCGGCGCAGCGTTTCGAAGACCGGCGCGGCGTGCATCCCGAATTCGCTGATGAAGCGGCCCATATCCTCGGCATAGCGCCAGTAATTGACGTTTTCCGGTTCCGTACCGCCGCCGGGTTCCTCGCCAAATTTGCGCCCGTAATCCTGCCCATGCCAGACGTTCCAGTTATGGCGGTTGCCTTCCAGCATACTGTTGTGATCGTTGCCGCCGTAGGGACTGCCCGGCCAGTACGGAATCTGCCCGTCCCACGCTGCGACGGCGTCCGGCAGAATGTGATTGTAGTAGAGTGCGCCAGACACGTTGACATTGGTGGCTTGCCAGAAAACCTGGTTATTGATCCACTGATTTTCGTTGCAGCCGTTCCACAATGCGATACATGGATGGCTGCGCAGGCGGCGCACCTGATACTCGGCTTCGGCGGCGACCTCATCCACAAATGGTTGGTGATGTTCGGGATACATGGCGCAGGCGAACATGAAATCCTGCCAGATCAGAATGCCGAGTTGGTCGCATAGCTCGTAAAAAATGTCATGCTCGTACAACCCGCCGCCCCAGATGCGCAGCATGTTCATATTCACATCGCGCGCGGCGGTGAGCAGCATGGTGTAATGATCGTCCGTGATCGCGCCGACGAACGAATCCGCCGGAATCCAGTCTGCGCCTTTGGCGAAGATCGGGACGCCGTTCAGCACGAAGCGGAAAAAGCGCGTGCCCCATTCATCAGGATCGGGGGATTGGTCGAGTTCGATGGTGCGGATGCCGACCTGCTGTGTGTGCATAGCCAGTTCTGCGCCATTTTCCACACATAACGCAACTTGCAAATCATACAGCGCCGGATCACCGAGATCGTGCGTCCACCACAGCGCCGGATTTTGCACGGCCAGATAAGCGGTTCCGGTGAGTTGACCGGCATTAGCTGTTAAAGGCAGGTGAGCCGTGATCGGAGCGGAGCCATCGGGCGGGGTGAGTTGGATGTCTGCGATCAGGGGCGCATCGCCCGCGAACCGTTCCGCTTCGACCTTGACCGCGACCAACGCCTGATTGGGCTTGATTTCCAGCGTGTAAAAATGTGTTCCGGTGATGGTCGCCAACCATTCGCGGCGCAGTTCCACCGGACGCCAGATGCCAATGGTGGGCAGGCGCGGCCCCCAATCCCAGCCGTAGCCGAATTGGGCTTTGCGCATAAAGACGCGCTCCTCGTTGCGGCCCCACGTTTGGAATGTGCCAAATTCCTCAATGTGATCGAATGGGCGATCAAAGCACAGGGCGAGGGTATTCGTCTGGCCGGGGGTGATCAGGTTGCTTACGTCGAAGGTGGCTGCGCGGAACATATTTTTGTGCGAGCCGATTTCCTCGCCATTGAGCCAGATCGTGACAAAGGTATCCAGTCCGTGAAAGACGAGCCGGAAGCGTTCGCCGCCAGTGAGCGGTTCGGCGGGCGCGTCGAACGTCAGGCGATACCACCATTCGCGGTCTTCCATCCAGGCGCATTTGTCTTCGTTTTGATCGTAAAACGGATCTTCGATGCGTCCGGCTGCGATCAAGGCTTGATGCACATCGCCGGGCACATCTACCGGAATCCAGGCGGAGTCGTCAAAATTGGGTAGGTGAGCGTTGGCGGCGAGGCCGTCGCCGGGGGCAAAATCGTTTAATAAAGCTGCTGAAAAATGCATATATAACCTCAATTTGTACTAGTCTGCTTGACTTAGAGCGCGCTCGAATGTGTACACTTGAATCATCAAGGCGCACAATACAGCGTCTATCATACCGACTTTTGCATAATTTGAGGAGTAGATCACAATGGATTACCGGACTCTAGGACGTTCAGGACTTCAGGTTTCCCCGTTGGGCATGGGGTGTTGGGCCATCGGCGGCGAATGGCAGTTTCGAAATAGCCCCGCCGGGTGGGGTAAAGTGGATGATGCCGAGTCGATGCGCACTATTCAAACCGCGCTGGATAATGGGATCACCTTTTTTGATACGGCGGCGAATTACGGAACCGGCCACAGCGAAGAGATTCTGGGCAAAGCGTTGGCGGGGAAGCGCGATCAGGCTGTCATCGCTACCAAATTTGGCTTTGACGTGGATGAAGTCGCAAAGGTTGTCATGAATTATGACGATGAATGCAAAGTCATCGACAATGTGCGCGCCGAATGTGAGCGCAGTCTGCGCCATCTCAAGATCGACACCATCGATCTTTACCAGTTGCATGTGTGGGATTTTTCAACAGAGTTCGTGCCCGCCGTGCTTGATGAATTGGAAGCGCTGGTCCGTGAGGGGAAAATCCGCTATTACGGGTGGAGCACCGATGATGCAGACGCGGCGCGTATTTTTGCGCAAGGCGAGCATTGTGTTGCCATCCAGCACGATTTGAACGTGGTCAAGCACGCTCCCGCTATGCTGGCATTGTGTGAAGAATTGAATCTCGCCAGCGTGAATCGCAGTCCATTAGCGCGCGGGGCGCTCACCGGCAAGTACACCATCGATACCACCTTCGACAAAAATGATGTGCGCAATGATACATGGTCGCACGACACTTTCTTTGTGCCGGTCTTCGAGAAACTGGACGCGCTGCGCGACATTTTGACCAGCGACGGGCGTACCCTGACGCAAGGCGCATTAGCGTGGATTTGGGGGCGCAGCGAAAAGACCGTCCCGATTCCGGGGATTCGCACCGTCAAGCAAGC
>JAFGJA010000691.1 GCA_016929355.1 Anaerolineae bacterium
ACGCGCGATGGGATCATCACCACGCTGGGACGCGGCGGCAGCGATTACAGCGCAGCGTTGTTCGGCGCGTATGTCGATAGCGACGAGGTATGGATTTGGACCGATGTTGACGGCGTTATGACGGCTGATCCGCGCGTCGTACCAGATGCGAAGGTGATTCCCGTATTGTCCTATGGAGAAGTGGGCGAAATGGCCTATTTTGGCGCGAAAGTGCTGCATTCCAAAACCGTGCAGCCGCTTGTTGAACGCGATATTCCAGTGTGGGTGAAAAATACCTTCAACCCCACCTTTCCCGGCACATTGATCACTAACCGCGAGGAAACATCCCCTGGTGCGGTTAAAGCCGTCACCGCGATCCGTGATGTGAGCATGGTGACAGTCGCCGGACGCGGCATGATGGGTATCCCCGGTATTGCCGCGCGAACGTTTGCCGCCGTTGCGCGCCAGAACGCAAATATCCTGATGATCACCCAATCATCAAGCGAGCAGAGTATCTGTTTTGTGATCCCGGAAAGTTTGAGCAAAACCGTACAGGCCGCCATTGAGGAAGAATTCGCCATCGAAATCAGCCGCCAGGATATTGAACACGCCTGGGCGAATGATGATATTGAAATTGTCACGGTAGTTGGCGCAGGGATGCTGACAACATCAGGTGTGGCGGCGCGCGTCTTTGGTGCATTGGGAAACGCCAATGTCAATATGTTAGCTATCGCACACGGAGCCAGTAATTACTGTTTATCAATGGTCATCGAATCGAACACAACGGAAACCGCCGTGCGCAACATTCACGAATTAGTGGTTTTGAACGGGCACTAACCCGGCCTACGATCCACGTATGACCAAACGCGCACCGTATACCGCCTAACGTGCGTTTGGTCATCACACAAACACACGACGCACACGCGGCAGCAACCCCGTTGTGATCTCGTAGTTGATGGTGTTCGCCCAGGATGCGACCTCCTCTGCGGAAATACGCGCGCCCTGCTGCTTGCCCACCAAAACGACCTCATCTTCCAGCGCTACCGGGCTACAGTCCGATATATCCACCACAAACTGATCCATGCACACCCGGCCCACAATCGGCGCGCGCTGCCCGTTGATCAAGACCGCGCCGCGATTGGACAAAATGCGCGGATAGCCATCGCCATACCCCACTGGAACCAGCGCTACCGGCATCGCCTGCGGCGTGATATAGGTGCGTCCATAGCTGATACTGGTCCCTGCCGGTAAAGTTCGCACCCGCGCCACCGTACTTTTTAGGGTCAGCACCGGCTGCACTGGCACGGCGGGATCGACTTCATCCGACGGATGCAAGCCATACATGGCAATACCCACCCGCACCGCGTCTAAATGCATCGCCGGGAGATCAAGTGCAGCCGCGCTGTTAGCAATATGACAGATCGGCACTTGAAATCCGGCGGCGCGTAACGCATCTGACACACGCTCGAAGATTTCGAACTGCTGCCACGTATACGCTTTATCCGCGAGATCGGATACCGCAAAATGGCTGAATAGCCCCTGGATTTCGATATGGGGATACGGTGCGGCCTGCTCAAAAAACGAAACAACCTCATCCGGCAGCAGTCCATAGCGCCCCATGCCCGTATCAATTTTGACATGCACCTGCGCGACTTTACCCACCTGCCCCGCGTAATGTGAAACTCGCTCAATCACTGGCAAATCTGTCACGGTCAGCGTGAGATCGTGATCGATACCCGTATCCACATTAGCCAGGAGCGTGTAATTCATGACCAGAATCGGCGCATCGATTCCCGCCTCACGTAAATGCACGCCTTCTTCAAACCGCGCGACAGCCAGATGTCCAGCACCGTTAGCCAGGGCTGCGCGTGCCACTTCAACCGCGCCATGTCCATAAGCGTTAGCCTTGACCACCGCCATGAGCAGCACCTCCGGCCCAATATGCTGCTTGAGCAAGCGGCAGTTTTGCGCAAGCGCACCCAAATCAATTTCAGCGAATGTCAATGGTATAGCCAATGAGGGATCGGTCATGAGGTTGATCTTTCCGAGCGTAAATGATGCGAAATCTTGAGATAGTCATCGGTGGGATCGAGGCTGATCTGTGTATCAATGTTAAGCTGTTGTAACAGCGCAGCAGGCAGTTGCAAGCGTCCGCGCTGATCAATCTGCGCGTTTATCCGTGTGGGCAAATTCTGATCATCAATAACCGCCTCGATCAAAATACCCTGATGCAGTCCTAACACATCACCTTGCCATACCCCGGCAGGCAGTGTTTCGGCGGTGAGCATAACGGTAATGCCCTGCTCGCGCGCGAGGTGATAAAGCGCCTGATAAATAGTTTGGGTCGCGTCATCAGTCAAGCCTTTAGCGGGTTCATCGGCCAAAATGAGCGCGGGATGGCGCGCCACCACTTTAGCAATCGCCGCCAGTTGACAATCCATATACTCAAGTTGATCGGGAGTATGATGCATTTTGTCCTGCAATGCGACGGCGGCGAGCAACTCCGCCGCACACTGACCGGAATTGGCTCCTCCTGCTACGACACAACACCGCCGGACATTTTCGAAGATGGATAAATACGGCAATAAATTGCGCGACGTTTCGGCCCAGACAAAGCTAATGTCGCGCTGCCAATAGGCGCGTTTTTCACCATTGGTTAAATGCGGCACGCTGCGATCATTGACCAAAATATCGCCCGCCGATGGTTTTTCGAGACCGCCCACCAGCCGTAACAGGGTGGTTTTGCCCGCGCCAGACTGTCCCACCAGCCCGACCAATGCGCCCGGCGCGATTTCCAGATTAATCGCCTGCAACGCGACAACATGCGTGGTCGGCGTCGGATAAATTTTGAACACATTGTCGATGCTAATCTGGCTCATGGGGACGTTCCAACCTTGTTGATCACAAACGCTAACGTGGTAACAAAAAGCATCAGGCCAAACCCGCGTATTAACAATTCAATCGCCACTTTTCGGAACGACTGCTGTTCCAGCGTATGCTGAATATCCCAGGCATAGCGGGCATGATAAGGTTTAAGTGCGTCACGCAGCGCCGCCGATGGTTCCTGATCCGCCAGATGCAGATAGAGGGTGTTGGGAGCATAATGTTGATCCAGCGCATTACGCGCATTCACTGCCGGTAACAGGTACGTGATCGGAGCCACGATAAAGCGCGTATCGGCGGCCAAGCCATCAAATTGATCCAGGATACCAACAATCTCAAACTCTAACTGCGTAGTACCTAATGGCAACCGCATCTCAAGCGTACCTGTATCGCCCACCGCCGGATCACGACTGCCGGTATTCAGCACAGCCAGCACGTTAGCCGACACCAGCGCGGGGATCGGTGTAGATTTGACCGGATTGATCGGCAAACTCACCGTTGCGGTGCGCGCATTGTTGAATATCTTGTATG
>JAFGJA010000692.1 GCA_016929355.1 Anaerolineae bacterium
CTGAAGATTCTTTCCCGTATTACCGAACCTTCTGCCGGTATGGTAGATATTTACGGGCGAGTCGGGGCGTTGATTGAGGTCGGGACCGGCTTTCATATGGAACTGACCGGGCGCGAAAATGTCTTTTTGAATGGCGCGATCCTGGGCATGAAGCGGCAAGAGATCGAGACACAGTTTGACGCCATTGTCGATTTTGCGGGGGTTGAGAAGTTCATCGATACCCCGCTCAAGCACTACTCAACCGGCATGAAACTGCGCCTGGGTTTTGCGGTGGCGGCGCATCTGGAGCCGGAGATTTTGATTGTGGATGAGGTCCTGGCGGTTGGCGATGCGGCGTTTCAGCGTAAATGCCTGGGCAAGATGGAGAATGTGGCGGAAAGTGGGCGTACCGTCTTGTTCGTGAGTCACAATATGTCGGCGGTGGCCTCCCTGACGCAGCGCAGTATTTTGCTTGAAGGGGGGCGCGTGATTTCCATTGGTGAAACAGCCGATGTGATCCACCAATATATAGGTGCTCAAGAACACCAGGAGCAAAGTGACGGATATGTCGATTTACGCGATGTGCGGCGTGAAGGGAAACAACTAAGCGACTCACCGGCCCAATTTGCCTGGATCAAAATTCTTGATAGCCAGCGCCAACCGCGCGAGCGTTTTTTTGAGAATGAACCTATTGCGTTCGAAGTGGGCGTCCATACTCAAAAAGACCTGGAAATCATCCAATTGGGACTCGGTATTGGAACATTCATGGAAAGAGGCCAGTTGTTTACGATTCCTTCCCCTGAATTCGGCCCATTGCAGGCCAATGCCGATTATGTTTTTAGGATTGATGTTGATCCCAACTATCTGCTTTCAGGCGAATATACCGTTGCGGTCAAACTCTTTGGTGATGGTCGCCGTCTGGATACCCTGGGGCGCGCCGCCCAATTGTCTATCGATCCGTCGCCCAATGGCGATGTTTCTGTCGCTTATGGGAAAAAATGGGCCAGTGGTTACTTCCACTTCGATTATCCGTGGCAGCAAATTGATACTTGATAATGAACCTCAAAAATAGGTGGTAATCATGTTAGATCGATTCTTCCTCCGTGTATTTATGTCTCGCTATGGAAAAAGTTGGCTCCGGCGATTGTCCGCAAAACAAGCAGAAAAGCTTCTTCTTTTTAGCAGCTCGGCGGTATTCGCTCAACATGATAGCAAATCACGTTATGCTATGCTTCGTGAATTTTCAAAGCGCCGTGGCCTATACAAAGTGCCATTAATGGCTTCCTGGGAATACGCTCGCGTTTTTGCCTGTTTTCGCATGGTTGAGCAAATCAAGGATGTACCGGGAGATATTGTTGAGTTTGGAGTAGGCCGGGGCATCTCACTGGCTTATTTCAGTTATGCCGTCTCATGGATGAAACTCAACAAAATGGTATACGGATTCGATTCTTTCGAGGGATTTCCTGAAGCCGCTGTTGAAGATATAAGTAATCGTTCGCCAGAAGTTGGTAAACCTCCCTCAGGGTGGCAAGATACTTCGCCTGAACTTATTCATTCGATTTTTGAATTGGATAAAGTTAAAGAAGGTGCACAGAGTTTAATCCATAGTCATGATGTAACCGTGAAACTGTTCAAAGGGTTTTTTCAAGATACAGTTTCAGACGAAAGTTTACCACCTAAAATCGCTCTAATACATGTCGATTGCGATATGTACGAGTCAACAAAATTTGTTCTTGAAAAAGCCTTGCCGCGAATGCAGCCGGGTGGCCTTGTCATCTTTGATGAATACGGTGATGAAAATTGGCCGGGTGAAAAGCAGGCCGCCGATCAAGTGGCCCAGGAACTGAAACTAGCTATAGTATATTTTGACTATGCTCAAAAATATGGGATTGTTATTCCCGATGATTTTCAGTTATGAGGTCCATTGGGGACCGTGATTTGATCGGGCAATTGGTAGCCAAATTAAACCAATTCTGCGTCCCAAAATACGAAGGCATTGCAAAATGATAAAGCGCATCATTGAACGTGCAAAACCGGCTTACGTAAGACAAAAATCGAACAGGTATATCAGGCGGGATTCTCAAACGGTCTTGCCTCCCACCATTATCCTGGTTGGTACGGCGGATTCTGGGTTATATAAATTAGCCGATAGTTTAGGCCGCCATGCAGGGATAAAGGTCCATCATCCCGCGTTTTTGTCAGGGTTACATACCTGGTATCCAACCATGAATAAGCAGGCGGGCAAGCCTATCGAAAAAAGCGGCAATGGCAGCAGCGCGCGATATGTTCGTAATCTGTTGCGGGATTTACTGGCAGACGAAAAAATCAATATTCTTACGTTGGATGTTTTGCAGGACATTGAACAATATCCCACGATTATCGACACATTAGATCGACTCTTCGTCAATGCGCGTATCTTGTATATCTTTAATAATCCCCTGGTCGAAATTCAAGGGAATTTATCAGCCGTCGAGGTTGTGACTTATGCGTACCGTTGGCGGGAAGCCGCGCGCCTATTTTTAGACTATGGCCGACGCTCACCGGATCGTGTGTTTTATCTGTCGTTCAATCCCAACTGGTCCTCCAATTTCAGACCTCGGCGGGATAATGAATTGCTGTTGATGAAAATGGCCTTTCGTGATCACCATACCGTCATTCGTTGGCAATCCCTGGAAGAAATCGGAAATTCTACGGATGGTCTTGCGCAGTTTTTCTCATTAGAATCTCCCTTGAGCACGGCTGAATTTATTTTAAAAAGTCCGGTGTCGCTGGACACCGACACCCAAAACACAGTGATTCAAATCTTGGGCTATGAGATGCTTATTTTTCGGAGTATAGGTGTTGGGGAATACATTTCAGCGCGCGGTTTGGAACCCCACGGAAAGTAAAATGGCAAACACACTCATCAGGCCCATTTTTGTGGTCGGGACGGGGCGGTCTGGCACGACGATCTTAGCCCGATGGTTAGGCTATCATCCCGGTATTGCCCATTTTCCGAATGAGACTAAATTTTTTCCTGATTATTTCAAGTGGTTAAAGACGGTTGTTGAGACTGATGACATGGTGATCGAGATCGCCAGAAATTTTTTGTCAACCTTCTTGGGCGATTATTTGGCGAGTCAAAATAAGCTCCGCATTTTAGAGAAGACGCCCAACAATGTCGAAATTGTGGGCGACCTGATGCGGTGTTTTCCCGATGCGCAAATCATTCACATCTACCGCGATCCCAGAGATACGGTTGTGTCTTTGCGGCGAGAGATCGGGTACAACCTGCTCGATGACACGATTACCAGATGGATCAGTTATATTTCAGCGGTCCTTGAATTTGGTCGTAATTTACCTGCGACGACTTTTTATCAAATCAAATATGAGTCTTTGGTGCATGATCCGGCAAGTGAGCTACAGAAGTTATTTGCATTCCTGAAGGAAGATGTTTCGCCTATTGTCCCGCGTGTCTTGCAAGAAACCCGAACCAAGGCAATTGGACAACATAAAACCGTATTAAGTGACGAGGAACGGATCGCCATTGAGCAAGCGTGCAAAAAGTATATGGAAGAATTGGGATACGTTTAGAAAAATATGCATGTAGGGACCAATAATGTGATCGCAAAATGGGTAGCAACATTAAACAAGCGATGGACTAATGTCTATCACTATTGGCGCGATCCTGTTTACCGGCAGCGCACCAGAGAAATCCAAAGCGATCTAAAATTGACGCATAAAACAGTCGATAGTTGGGGCCAACAAGGATTAGAGCAGGTTGACCCCAACCGGCGGTTTGGCATTATCAGTTTCACCAACTTTCCCCTCCATGCCAAATTCCAGGGCGCACTGGGCAAACTCATGCAGTTGCACGGTTATCATCCGGTGATCTTCACCAACCGCTCCGCCACGTTTGCCCATGAATATTTCCAGATGTTTGGCATCACCGATCTGGTGATGTGGAATGATTTTGCCAAAGCGCATTTTCCCACCACGCCCGCTATTGATCAGCAGATCGATGACTTGCTGGCAACCCGGCTCACTGTCCCTGATCTGGTCGATTACCAGTTTCACGGCGTCGATGTGGGCAAACATGCGTTGTCGGTGGTGTCGCGCCGGTTGGTCGAGGGGCGTCTGGATTTGCAGGATCACGCGACACAAAGCCTGCTGCGTGAATACCTTCACCGGGCGATGGTGGGCGTTGTCACGGCGGAACGGTTCATGGACGACAACCCGCTTGACACCTTATTAGTCCGCGATTCGGGCTATATTCCCAATGGGGCGATCTTTGAAGTGGCTTTGCAGCGCGGCGTGGATTGTGTGGTCTACGAGCAAGGACTACGGCGCGGAACTTGGGTTTTGAAGCGTTACACGCCGGAATCTAAGGGATTGCATTATTTCTCAATCTCGCCGGAAACGTGGGCGACGATCAAAGATCAACCCTGGACCGAGGCTGATGATCAGCTATTGGAGCGCGAATTTGCGGGCCGTTATAAACCGGACTCCACCGACGATACGCGCCGCTTGCAGGCGGGCAAACAGGTGAAATCGCCGGAGGTGGTGCGCCAACAGCTTGGCCTCGATCCTGGCAAAAAAACGGCGGTGATTTTTTCGCATCTCGCCTGGGATGCGACATTTTTCTTCGGGACCTGTCTGTTCGATGATTTCGAGGATTGGCTGTTCGAAACCGTAAAGTTTGTAGCGGCCAACTGCCCCCAGATGAACTGGATTGTCAAACTTCACCCGTTTAACGTGTTCAAACTGCAACGCGAAGACAAAACCGAAGAGTCTGAAATGCGTTTGCTGCGGCAGTTGGAACCGCTGCCGGACAACGTGAAAATTATGCGCGCCGATACGGACATCAATACGAGTTCGCTCTTTCAGGTCGTGGATTACGTCCTGACGGTGAACGGTACAGTGGGCATGGAGTTTCCGTGTTATGGCGTTCCCGCGCTGCTGGCGGGTACGGGGCGCTATGATCATCGCGGCTTTACGCTTGATTCCGCGTCCAAAGAGGAATACTTTGTGCAGTTGACGACGCTGCACACCGTCCCGAAACTCGATGAACCGACGCAGCAGTTAGCTCGCCAACACTTCGCCGCCTTGATGTTGTGCCGCCAGTATTCGTTAGATGATGCCCTGCCGATGCAGCTCAAGCGGGTCCACGAGGCGCAAAGCAATGTCCATGATAATATCGAAATTGCGGCGACCTCCCTTGAGGAATTTAAGGCGTTTACGTCTTTGCAGAATTTAGGCGGTTGGTTGGGTGAGAGTCGGGAACCCGATTTGTTTGATCGTGCGGGGCATTGCCAGCGCCAAACGACGGCGCAGGCGGGTGAGGAGCGTTCACCATGACGGAACATAAGACCCCCTTGAAAGTGCTGCTGCTTTCGCCCAATAAACCGGCCCCAACTGGCAGTGGCGGTATCATCGCGGCTTATGGGCATGGCGCGTCGGTGGCTCAAGCCGGGTATCAGGTTGAATTTGCCGTGCCGTTCCCCAAAGGCAACGCGGCTGATATAGGCTACCCGGTTCATTTTCTGGAAGAAGAAGCGCCCTCACAGCAAGCCCAAATCAAGTGGTTTGGCGAACTGCTCAAAACGGTTAAACCGGATTTCGTCTGGCTCTTTCACTTCAATCACTGGGACTTATTTGCCCCCTATCGCCAGTTTTATCCCCATGCCATCCTGCTCGGTGATCCCGAATGGCAAACGCAACTGATCCGCGCGCAATTCCGCCATCCGCAGCGCAGTTTAGGACGGAAATTTTTGGATTATCTTGCCTTGCTGCAAACGGTCAGGTGTTTTAAGGCGGAAGAAAAACGAGTGATAACCGAGGCGCATCAATACGGTGTGGTGGCTAGTTTTTCGGTCTACGATACGCCCGGCATGAGTCAACGATCCGGCGTGCCAGCGATCCACAATTGCCCGTTGGCCTTTCCTGATTGGGGCGAGCGCGCCGAGGCGACGAGTCAGGGAAAGCCGCAAGCGCTGATGCTCGGCAATTTGAACGGGGCACAAACGCGCACCGGGCTGCGGTTTTTCTTCACGGAGGTCTGGCCGCATTGGGTGAACCATGTTGATCCGCCGCGTTCTATCGTGCGTATTGTGGGCAAGGGCAAATTGCCCGATTATTTTCCGCACCCGCAGGATCACGAAAAATTGGAATGGATCGGTTTTGTGCCCTCATTAGAAGATGAGTGGAATCAGGCGACGGCGGTTTTGGTCCCGGTCCCGATTGAACAGGGGATTAGGACGCGCATTGTCGAAGCGTGGTCAAAGGCCGCGCCCGTCATCGCCCATCCCAGCGCTGAGGCGGCTATTCCCGAAATGAAAGCGGGGGTAAATTATCTGGCGGCGATTGCGGCGGAGGAGTGGATCGCAGCGCTGCGCCGGTTGGAAAGTGATCCCGCCTTTGCCCGCACGATTGCCCAAAACGGGCGGCGGACCTATGAACAATTCTATGCAGTCGAACCCGGTGCGGCACGCTTTGGCAAATTGATGCAACTCGCCTTTGAACGATTTCAGGCGAAGCATCGAGAGGCAGGGAAATGAAAAAATTTATTGTTATCACCACGATTAACTCCAAGTCGGCAGGCATCGAACGCTTCGAGCAACTCGACGATTGGCATATTGTGTTGGTGGGAGATCGCAAAAGTCCACCTATCGAATCGTCGGACAGACTCACGTTTTTATCGGTGGAGGCGCAGCAAGCGCTGGGGTATAGCATCGTAGAGGTGTGCCCCTATAACCACTACACGCGCAAAAACATCGGTTATCTGTATGCGATGCAGCAGGGCGCAGACGTGATCTATGACACCGATGATGACAATTTGCCTTATCCCCATTGGGCGCTGTCGCCGTTTGCCTGCAACCGTCAATTGGTAGGGCAGCGTCGCTATGTGAACATTTACCGGCATTTCACCGATGAAGCGATCTGGCCCAGGGGCTACCCACTGGATGAGATTCTGCAACCCGCCGCGTATGAGGTGGTTGATACCGATGAGGTCGAGATTGGCGCTTGGCAGGGATTAGCCGACGACGATCCCGATGTGGATGCTATTTACCGGTTGGTGGTGGGTAAAGCTATCCAATTTGAAGATCGGGAATCGGTCTTTCTCGGCCAAGAAGAATACTGCCCGTTCAACTCGCAGAATACCTTCTGGAACAAAAAAGCGTTTCCTTATCTCTATCTACCGGCGACGGTGAGTTTCCGCTATACCGATATTTTGCGTGGCTACCTCGCTCAATATCTGATGTGGCAGCAGGGATTGCATCTGGGGTTTACGAAAGCTACCGTTTACCAGGAACGCAATGAGCATAATCTGATCAAAGACTTCGAGAGTGAAGTCGAAGTTTATTTACATACCAAGCCGATTGTCGATTTGCTAGCGCGCAGCAAAGACCTCGGTGATCCGTTAGCGGCGTTGCGAACCGTGTATGAAACGCTCGTTGGACAGCGCTTTGTGCAGCCGGAAGAACTGGCGATCTGTAAAGCGTGGGTCAACGATTGCCAGACATTGCTATAGGTCCTAACTGTTAGAAACCAGGGAGAAATCAACTTGAGTCGTCCGCGTTTGCTCATTCCCATCTCGGGGCATTTTACGGTGCGGTATCTGGTCCGTACCGGGATGCTGGCTGAACTGTCGTCGTTTGCGCAACCGGTGATCTTGCTGCGGTGGGATAACGTGGCACTCAAGCTGGAATTGGAAAGTTTAGGGGCTGAAGTTTACCCCATGCCCCGTTATCACGACACGCCGGATATTGAGCGTCTGCGGAGCCGTTTGACGTTTCATCATTTCCTCAAATCGGGATCGTCTTCCATTATCATTGACCGGCGGCGCAAAAAACGGGTGCGGGGCCGATCCTATGCCCTGAAACGCACCTTACGCGAGTGGAAGATGCGGTTTGAGTTGGCGCGTCCGCAGCCGGTGGCACGCTTACAAGCTGAGGAAGAACGCCTGTTTTGGGCACAATCCAATGCCCAGGAAATCGAGGCCACGCTCAGGCAGATCAAACCGGATGCTTTTTTCAGTATCACGCCCTATACCAATGACGAACCAGCGCTTTCACGGGTGGCGCAACGGCTGGGGTTGAAACTCTGTACGGCTATTTTGTCGTTTGACAACATCACGACGCGGCCCCCTTTGCCGGTCATCTTTGACCGGTATCTGTTGTGGAACGCCTACAATAAAAACGAACTGCTGCGCGATTACACCGGCATTGATGAGTCGCAAATTCGTATTGTCGGTGCGCCGCAGTTTGACTTCTATTGGGACGATCAGTATGTGTGGGATGAACAGGTGTGGCGGGAGTTTTACCACGTACCGGCAGATCGCCCTATAGTGTTCTTTGGCGCGGGTTTTTATGAGGTCGCCCCGCACGAACACTTTATTTTGCAGCAGCTTGATCAAGCCATCACGAATCGGGAAATCCCGCACAATCCGATTATCATTTTCCGCCGCCACCCGGTAGACCCGGTAGGGCGATGGCAGGATATTTTGGCGCAGGCGCAAAACGTCATCGTGGATACGCCCTGGACCGGTACGAGCCATACCGGAGATGCTGACATCAGCCGCCAGGAGATCGAAAAGTTGGTGTCGCTGCTGAAACATACACACGTCCACATCAACACCTCTTCGACGTTAACAGTGGATGGGGCTGTTTTTGACAAACCGCAGATTGGCCCGGCGTATGATGATGTGGGCAATCGTAAGTTTGACCGTATTATGCGCGATCTCTATGAGCGCGAACACTTCCTGCCGATTACCTATTCCGGCGGGCTGGACCTTGTCCACAGCCGCGACCAGTTGATCACCGCCGTTACGTCAGCG
The DNA here is from genome assembly GCA_016929355.1 of Anaerolineae bacterium. Lineage (GTDB taxonomy): Bacteria > Chloroflexota > Anaerolineae > Aggregatilineales > Aggregatilineaceae > JAFGJA01. Next base: position 8,795 of record JAFGJA010000692.1, read on the forward strand.
CTGGCGAATCCGGCGGCGGGGGCCGAGGGGCGGCGTAAGCTGGTTGAGGAGATCATCACCTTCACGGATGGCAAAGCAACCCAACGGGTCGTGGCGGCGCTCAAAGAATTTCTGGGACCTGCGCCATGATGTCAGCGCTTTTGACGTGGTTCACCGATGATCGGATTGATCCCGCCGAACGCAAAAATTACCTCAAAGCGTGCTGGCGCACCGGGCGTTATCGTGAGTTCCTGACCGAGTTGATTCGCCCGTTGCGGTACAACGTCTATCAATGGCGACAC
>JAFGJA010000693.1 GCA_016929355.1 Anaerolineae bacterium
AACCGTAAATGATTGCAGCCCACTCGCGGTGGGCACGGTGATTGTATCACCTACCTGACCAATTGCCGCCGAGACAACTACTTCACCATTAGTCTGAATAAGTCGTCCGTCACGCAGATCGTAGGCTCGCACCGCAGCCAGAATGTCAGGATCAACCCCGATGATCTCAATTTGAGAGAGAGCGCCTAGCGGATTGTTTTCTGTGGGCAGTAGATTCCGACGGCGCAGCACCCCGGATACTGCCTTGACTCCGTCCAATTCAAGCAGCGTTTGCGTGATCGGTTCGGGATCAAACGATTCCCCGGTCCGATCCGCAATGCTGAGATCAACATCAGCTATATCGGATTCTTGCGATTGCTTGAACGAATCGAGGACGCTGGGCATGATGAGATTGATCGCAAAGATCAGCGCTACGCCCAACACAATTGCCAGGGTAGTGAGCGTCGTGCGCAGTTTACGGCGTTTCAAATACTGCCACGCCATCTGTGCCATTTGTAACCACATCGAGGTTTTCATGATTGTTTTCCTTCTTAGCTCACGGCGACGCGGCTCAACTGCTCGCGGATGCGATCCGCGTTGGTTTGCCCTTTGAGGCGGTTTTCATCCACGATCTGCCCATCTTTCAGGAAGATGATCCGGTCTGCGTGGGCGGCGATCTGGGGATCATGCGTCACGACAACGAGCGTGCGCCCCCATTGATCGACGACGTTGCGCAAGATGCTGACCACTTCATCCCCGGAATGTGAATCGAGATTGCCGGTTGGCTCGTCGCCCAGGATCAACGCGGGGTTGGTTGCCAGCGCCCGCGCCACAGCGACGCGCTGCTGTTCCCCACCGGAAAGTTCGGCAGGGCGGTGTGGCGCACGGGCACTCAACCCAACTTTTTCCAGCGCCAAGTCCGCTTGACGGAGTGCTTCCGGGCGGGGTGTGCCATCCAGAATCATGGGCATGGCGACATTTTCCTGCGCAGTCAGCACCGGAATCAGGTTGAAGAATTGGAACACGAAGCCGATCTGTTGGCGGCGCAGTTGGGAGAGTTGATCGTCATTCATGGTGCTGAGATCAGTTCGATTGATCCACACCTGACCGCTTGTTGGCTGTTCCAACCCGCCCAATAGATACAACAGGGTACTTTTACCGGAGCCACTGGGTCCCATTATGGCGACAAACTCGCCTGCCTCAATCGAGATGGAAACCTGTTTCAAGGCATGGATTTGCCGCTTGGCATCTCCGTAAACCTTTGTCAATGCTTCAGCGCGTACTACTGGCATGTTTTTTTACACTTCACTTTCTTTTAGCTAGGGGCAATTAATCTCCAGGGGGGAGTGACGTTTCTGGCTGGTTGTTTTTCTGTTTCGCTTTGCGCCGGGGCCGCCCGCGCGTCTTGGGTTTGGGTTGAGATGGCTCGTACTGTTTGAGATCGGGCAGGCGGGCTTCACACATCTCGATCCAGCGCAGATCGGCTTCCAGATGCATCACGGCGCTGTCGAGCAGCATGACCCAGGGCAACTGTGTTTTGGGATCAGCCTGGCGGCGCATTTCGGTCACTTCGTGCAACTGCTGGTACAGTTCGCGGCGCTGTACGCGCAGCACTTTTTCAGGATCAACTGGTGCATTGACCAGACTCAGCACTAACTTGATATAGAACGTATCACCCAGGCGGTAATCGCGCACTTCGGGCGTCAGATACCACTGGCGTAGTTCTGCGCGGCCCTCATCGGTGATGAAATAGACCTTGCGATCCGGCGCGTCATCGGTTGCTTTAACCTCATAATCCACCAGATTCGCATCCTTCAAACGGGCGAGCGTGCTGGCGATCTGGCCCGGTTTGACATCCCATTCGGCATGAATTGTCAACTTGAGCTGCCGCCGTAGTTCGTAACCGTGCATGGCCCGTTGATAGAGGAGCGCCAGAAGTGTGTTTTTGACCGACATAAAACCTATACACCAAGTGAGTAATTTATTATAAGAAAAACTATACACTGAGTGTATAGTTTTGTCAATGGAATTTAACCCCTGTGGCTGGTATGGTATGTATTCAAAAAAACACTGCCGGAGAGATTGGGAACTTTCCGGCAGTGCGCACTATATTTTTGAGGAAACGAGGGGTATCAACTGGCGGGCGAGTAAATCTGAAATTGTCCGCTCAGGTGTAACAGACTCATCATGTAAAGCAAGCCGCTATAATAACGCCACTGACCGGTGGGGACCGAGGTATTCCAGAATTCCTCGATGAACTCCCAGGCGATGGGTTCACTCGCGGCCAGACTCGCCACCGCATTTGTCGCTACCAAACCTTCAGAATGCCAGGGGGTTAGCGATTCGCTGCCATCCACACGCCATTTATCTGAATAGCTGTACAAGCCCTGTTCGTAGAAAAACGCCTGGATACGATTGCTCTGTTCAATGGCCCACTCATCGGCGGCGAACCATGCGTAATCAACCGCGACATTCATCGGCACACGCCATGCATCAGCATAGAAGAATTGACCATAATCGCCGGAATACTGCGGTTCACCTTCAAACGTCGCATAGTTGGGCATCAACCCGGTTGCAGGATGCGCCGCGATCTTGAGAAATTCCCGGCTGGCGCTGGCGGCTTCGGCCCAAAACTCGTTATCTGCGGCGGCCCAACGCGCCCATAGCTCGTAGTAATGCGGCACATGATAGGATGGATCGGTGAAGCGCCCATCGTTGTTCCACGAGGGCACGAATACGATCAGCTTGTTTTCCTCATTGAACATATTCGTAGCGGTAGCGAGCGGGTCATCTTCCGTGTGCAGCATGGTGTGCAGAATCGCGTTGGCTTCCGCTTCATAGTTGAAGATGCCTTCGCCATTGCCCCAGCGTCCCGCCGCAAAAAACAGCGCCATCACAAACCATACTTCACCGTCCGAGGCTGGATTATCGTTAATCTTCGAGCCATCCGGGTTGCAATGCCACGCAAAGTATCCTTCGTAGGCCCCTGCCTCGTTATACATATAGGTTTTGGTCCACTTCCAGATGCGATCAAACTCTTCTTTTTTGTCGAGTTGAACCGCGATCATCATCCCGTAGGATTGACCTTCGGTGCGCACATCTTCATTGCCCGTATCCAACAGATAGGCCATATCATCACCGACGGGATAATACACACGTTCGGTGTTGTCGTCGCCGTAAAAGAGTTGTTCCCAGGTTTCATCAATGCGCGCCTGGATTTCCTCGTCAGTTTTGCCCCATTCTTTGAGCATGTTGCGATATTCGCCGCTAAAAAATGCGCCGGTTGCGGCAGGTGTTGGCGGCATGTCATCCTCCTGCGCAAGCGTTAGTGTTGACACCGGAAACCCAATGACGGTGAATAAGAAGACACTGACGATCAAAATGCTGAGTTTTTTAAACATAAACTAATCCTGTCACTGAATAGCTGTTCCCACTAATGTCGTTATACTTTGCGGGGCCAGGGTAATGAGAGGTGCTGCTTCCCCGACCTGAATCGATGCAAGTTGGGCTAAGTCTTCGGTGGCTGATGTGCGGTAAGGAACGAGTTCTGCTGTGCTGAACCCATCCAAAGCCAATTCGAACTGCGTTTCTGCTTCATTGTCATTGATCACAACGATGGCGAAGTCGCCAGTTATGGGATCGTGATAAGCCGTCACATAGACTTTGGGGACCGGGTGCGCAGTTGCTTCAATCCGGTACCAACCTGGACGTACAAAGCGCGCATAATTACCCAGCGTCCAGAGTCGTTTGTTGACGAGATAAGTCTGATCGTCCAAATTCATGTTGATCAGCGCTTCCTCGTTATCTTTGTAGGTCATGCCCCACCAGTAGAACCATGCATTCGCCTGCCCGGTGGTCAGATGGCCGTGTAGCATTTTCGCCCAGCGCAGCCCGCTTTTCATTGTGGGGTCGGTTGGGTGAAAATCGCTGACTTCGGTTTGCCAGATGCGTTTGCCCATCTCATACGAGAGCGGGAATTCACGGATGCCGCCATCATAGGCATGAGCAGCTACAATATCAATGCGCGCTGCCGCCGCCGGATCGCTCAATGCTGAACGAACGATGTTTTCTTTCCAACCGGATGTTTCGCCCACGATGACCTTGCATTGCACATCCAGCGCGTCGAACGTCGGGGCCAAGTAGTCACGGACAAAGTCCCTGAAATTGTCACCGCTCCACAAAGCCGATGAATACCCCGCGCTGAAATCCGGTTCATTGGCGAGTGAGATCGCATAAATGTCGATCCCGTGCTGTTCCGCGTAGCCATTGCAATAGGTCGCCAGATAGTCCGCGTAGGCTTGATAGTAGTCGGGCAGCAGGCTCCCGCCATCAATCACGCTGTTATTGTCTTTCATCCAGGCAGGCGGACTCCAGACAGTGCTGACAAAGCGCGTCGTGCCGCGTTGTTCCGCTTCGCGCATGAACCAGATTTGTCCCTCATCGCCGGTCCACACATAATCGCTGTCCTCAGTGGGGCGAATACTGGGTAAGGGACCATCAATCTCATTGCCCCAGGTTCCGCTATCGCCCACCAGATTCCTGACGATGGAAAAACCCGCGCCCTCTGTCTGCGAAAACAGCAAATCCAATATTTCGGTGCGCTGCGGTTCGGGCAGTGCCATCAGATTATCCGCTTGCTTGAATGCGCCGGATAAGCCGAATCCATCAATTTCCTGGTATTGCGTCGTCCAATCGATATGTGCAACCGGAGTTCCGTCATCCTGGGCTAAACTGGTTCCGGCAAGACCTGCCAGCAAAATGACACCAATCAGTAAACTCCAAAGGGCGCGCTGGGGTGTTGGTTTAATCATCGGTTATCCCTTCAATTCGCCACCTGTCAGGCCGGTGACAATAAAGCGCTCGGTAAACAGGTAGAAGATGATCGCGGGAACCATCAAAATGCCAACGTAAGCCATGACCCGTGCCCAGTCAGTGCCGTATTGTCCCTGAAATTGCATAATACCCAATGGCAGCGGCCATTTGTTGGGATCATTGAGGATCAGCAGGGGGAGAAAATACTCATTCCAGGCTCCCACCACATTCAGCGTGGCTACTGCCATCAGCGCGGGGCGGGAAATGGGCATCAGAATGAACCGGAAAAAACCGAAGGTGGAACAGCCGTCAATGTATGACGCATCTTCCAATTCGTTGGGGATGGCGATAAAGAAACTGCGCAAAATGATCACGCTGCCCGGCAAGCCAAACGCCACCATCGGGAAGATGACGCCCCATAAGTTGTTGATCAAACCCAGGTCTCGAATCTGAAGGAAGATCGGCAGGATGGCGACGACGGTAGGGAATAATAAACCAAAGGACAGAATGTTGAATATAATCCCCTTGCCGAAAAACGTTAATCGACTAAAGGCAAAAGCCAACATACTTGCCAGCGATAGGTTGATGATCGTCACTGCCGCTGTGATATAGAAGCTGTTGCGCGCGGCCACCCAAAATGTGTCGCTTTCCAGAATCCCGGTGAAATTTCCCCATTGGATTTCCCCACGTGGAATATCGAACGGGCGGGACTGGAATTCCCCATTGGTACGCATTCCAGCGAGAACCACCATAATAATTGGCCCGATAATCATCATCACCAGGAAGATCAACACGGCATACTTGAGCAGGGTAAAAAAACGCTGCCCGTTGCTCATACGTTTGAAGGAGAATGATTCGGAGGTTTGCATGGTGTCCTCTTACAAACTAACATCGCTAGCGAAGTCTTGGTGCAAGATCATTCGCTGGTAGCCAATAGAGAAAACTAACGTGATCGAGAAGAGAATCAGCGCAACGGCGGCCCCATAGCCCAGGTTGAAGCTTTTGATACCAAACTTGTAGATGTAGGTCCCCATGATCTGGCTAGCGTTGACCGGTCCGCCCCCCGTCAAGACCCAGACCAACACAAACTGCTGGAACGCCCCTAATACCGACAGAAAGACTGTCAAACGAACGGTGCTGCCCATCATCGGGAGGGTAATGCGGGACAAGACTTGCACGATATTTGCCCCGTCTACCCGCGCTGCATCCTCTAAATCTTTCGGGACTCCTTGTAAACCCGCCATGTACAAAATCATGTAAAACCCAAAATATTTCCAGGTCAGCACAATAAATACCGAGTAAATTACCACGTCTTTTTCGGCCAACCAACCCACATTGTCATACCCTGGAACTGAGTGGCCCAAAAACCAGTTAAGCAAGCCATCGGTAGGATGCATGACATAACGCCAGATCAGAGCCGTAATCACTTCTGAAAAAACGTAAGGAAGAAATAGTAAGAGGCGGAAAACTCTGCGCCCTGGTAAATTGCCGCGCCCAACCATTAGCGCTAATAACATGGCGACAGGTAATTGAATGATCAACGACAAGCCCATAATCCTAAAACTATTTATAATGGCCGTTTGAAACACATCATGGTCAAAAGCTTTTTTGTAATTATCAAGACCACGATAATCTTCCAGGGGGCCTAGCCCATCCCATTTATAGAACCCGAATTGGGCTGACTCGATCATCGGCAGCAAAAGAAACACAAAAAAAACTACCATGCCCGGCAGCACAAAAACGGAAGCTACCAATGTTTTGCGGATCGTGCGGCGAGTACGGTTGGGAACAGATTGTTGGTAGGCTTGAGATATTGCTTTAAGGTTCATAGCGGACATGGGATCAATACCTTTATCTTGTTCAAATCGGGTATATTTAATGTTTCGAGAAGGAGTGGCGATACTTCAAACCATTGGGGAATGGAAACAATCGCCACCCCTTCCGACTACGTTATGTTAGAGATTACTCAAGTTCAAACATCGCGGCGTCTTCGATCATGGCTGCCGCGTCTTCCGGTGAAAGCGTGCCGGCGAAGAGACCATCAACCGCGTCGAGCACTGCCGTCGCAACCGCCGGGGGCAGGAATTGATCGTAGTACATCTGGGCGTAGGGGGCTTCGTTACGCAGCTTCATGATGAGTTGCAGGTTCGGATCGGTGATCGCAGATTCCGCAGCCGCTACCGTTGGGACCGCACCAAAAACGGGGGCGATCAAGCTCTGGGCTTCCGCCGAGGTAATGTACCGGAGGAAGTCAACAACTTCGTCTTCCGCATTCGCGCCAACCGCGAAACCATTGCCGCCACCGAATGCATCAGTGGGGTTGCCCGCGCCACCTTCGATCATCGGGAAGGGCATCAGGCCGAGGTTGAGTTGCGCGGCGAGTTCAGCATCAGTACCAGCATACGCGCCCGGCGCCCACTGGCCCATCAGTTCCATCGCAGCTTCCTGATTCACCATCTGGGTTTGTGAGTCACCATAGTTACGGCCCAAGAAACCTTCGGCGAAGGGTTCGAGCGCAGTCAGTTCTTGCAGTTTCGCGCCAGCTTCGACGAAGGGATCATCGGTGAACGCCCCATCGCGGTTGTAGGCATCGACGAAGGCTTTTTCGCCACCCAGACGGACCGCCAGATACACATACCAGAAGTGACCGGGCCATTTGTCGCCCTGACCGATAGCAATGGGGGTAACGCCGGAGTCTTTCAGCGCTTGCACGGCAGCCAGGAAATCAGTCCAGGTCGTGGGCGGATTCTCAGGATCGAGGCCAGCCGCAGCAAAGAGGTCTTTGTTGTACCAGATACCCACCGCGCCCCAGTCCCACGGAACGCCATAGTATTCGCCATTTTTACCGAACATTTCCAAGGCCCCCTGGGCCGAGAAGGTATCGCGCCATTCGCCTTCGAGTTCGGGCGCAATGTTGCGGACTAAACCGGCATCGGCATACTTCCACAGCACACCACCGCCCCAGCTCTGGAACACATCCGGCGGATCGCCAGCTTGCATGACCGTTACCAGACGTTCCTTGAACGCTTCATTTTCCAGGATGGTGATTTCGACGGTTACATTCGGATTCGCAGCCATGTACTCGTCGGCCAATTGCTGCCAGAGCGCGGCCTGATCTTCAGCCGTAGTAATGTGCCACCATGTGATGGTGACTTGATCTTGTGCCGAGGTGGTTGCCAGACCGCCAATTGCGCCCAGCAACAGTGCCAAAATGAGAAGACTTCTTAAAACTTTCACAGTGTGCTCCTTAAAATGCTCAGGTAAAAGTTAATTCTCTTACCGCTAATCGATTTGTATCTCCAGGGAAAAGCGAGCCGGTTTCGCTGCTCACCAGGGTTCTTTTCCCTGAAGGAATACCCTCTGTTTACTTGTGGTTCACGGACTTGCACGAATTGCGCACGATTAACTCTGTAGGTAGTTCGACGCGTTCACCATGCAAATCGGGATTGGCCAGCCGCTTAAGCAGTGTCCGAACCGCCAAACGCCCCATATCTTCCAGGGGTTGGCGCACCGTCGTTAGACTGGGATGAAACTGAGCTGCATCGGGAATGTCATCAAACCCAATGACGGAAATATCATTAGGAATACTCAACCCATGACTACGAATCGCTTCCATAACACCGAGCGCGGATAGATCATTCGCCGCAAAGATGGCGGTTGGTGGCGGTGATGCTTGTAACAGCGTAGTCGTGGCATCATACCCTTCGGGAAGGTAAAAGTCGCCGTAGTAGACCAAAGCCGGGTCAAAGGGAATAGCATAGTCAGCCAATGCCGCGCGGTAGCCCGCTAACCGGTCCAATGAACACTGCATTTCACGCAGGCCTACCACATACCCAATCCGGCGGTGTCCTAATTCAATCAAATATTGGGTGGCATCGTAGGCCCCCTGCCAGTTGGTTGATTGAATGGTGGAGGTCCATTTGTTATCAACCGCTTGATAATCAATTAAGACATGGGGAAACTGTTGGGCTTGCAGGGATTCCATGTACGCTTGCACATTGGTGGGGAGGAGCAGCAGTAAGCCATCAGCCAGGCCGCGCGTGATTGTAGCGACATGGGTAGATTCTTTGGTTTTGCGCCGATGGGTGGTATACAGCAAGAGGTCATACTGATTAGCAGCCAGTTCAGCATCGATGCCGCGAATGATTTCGCCGATGTAACTGTTGCCAACATCGGGAACTAACACGCCGACTACTTGCGAACGTCCACCGCGTAGACTGCGGGCCTGTTGGTTAACCACATAGCCCAAACGCATCATGGCGTTCAGGACTTTTTCCCGCGTTTCAGGCTTAACCAGTTCGCTATTGTTAACCACACGAGAAACAGTGGAGTTGGATACACCAGCTTCGCGGGCCACATCAATAATCGTTACATTTGAGTCGGGTTTAACCATATGTGATTGTTCCCGTACCATACAAATGGCAACGTTACCAAAATGGCCTAAAAAAAGAGGAGCTATAATCTATCTACTCTTAAAAAAGCCTGAAATCGTTGCCAATTCATTCTTTTTACAAAAATAGCAGCCAATGTCTTTCAACATTTAGCGGCAAAGGTATCTTTGCAGACGTTTTCAATCATGATATTATAATACTGCTGCGCGTTTGTCAAGTAAATTTTGGCAACGTTACCAAAAAGAGTCGGTTTTCATGTTACTCATAAACTGGAATTTAGTGAGGTGCTTTTATGGTGAACCACGAAAAAGCGATCTATCGCAATGCGGCGTATCCCATTCCAGCGCGCGTTGACGATTTATTATCACAGATGACCGTCGATGAAAAACTGGCGCAATTGGGCAGTAAATGGGTTTTTGAGTTATTAGAATCACAACAGTTTTCAGAAGCAAAGGCGCAAACTGAGCTACAACATGGTATCGGACAAATCACACGGCTTGCCGGGGCCAGTAATGTTTCTCCGAATGCCAGCGCTGCCTTAGCTAACACGATTCAGTCCTATTTGATCAATCACACTCGGTTAGGCATTCCGGCTATTGTCCACGAGGAATGTTGCAGTGGGTATATGGCAAAAGGGGCAACGGTTTTTCCGCAAGCTATTGGCGTGGCTAGCACCTGGGACGCAGAACTGACCGAGGATATGGGTGATGTGATTCGCACCCAAATGCGCATGGTGGGGGGGCATCAGGCATTAGCCCCGGTTTTGGATGTGACCCGTGATCCGCGTTGGGGACGGGTCGAAGAAACCTTTGGGGAAGACCCTTATTTGGTCTCACAATTAGGGGTGGCTTATGTAAACGGTATTCAGGGAAAAGACTTGACTGCTGGTGTGGTAGCAACTGGCAAACACTTTGTTGGCTATGGGTTATCTGAGGGGGGGCGCAACTGGGCCCCCGTCTTTTTGCCGGAACGCGAATTGCTGGAAGTATTCGTGTGTCCCTTCGCGGTTGCTATCCAGGCGGCAAACCTGCGCTCGATCATGAACGCTTATCATGAACTTGACGGGATACCGTGTGGGGCATCCAAAGCGCTGCTCACGGACTTGCTCAGAGATCGCTTGGGATTTGATGGGCTGCTGGTGTCTGATTATTTTTCCGTTGATATGCTCATGTCATATCATCATCTGACAGGGGATAAACAATCCGCTGCTGTCCTTGCGCTAGAGGCGGGTATCGACCTCGAACTCCCCAGCACTGACTGCTACGGCGATCCCTTGCGCGAAGCGCTTGATACAGGGGCAGTTGAGATGGCCGTCATTGATCGCGCAGTGTCGCGTGTGTTGGCGATGAAGTTCGAACTCGGCTTGTTTGAAAAGCCATTTGTGGATGCAGCCGAAGCCGTCAAGGTTTTCGATACGCCTGAACAACGTGATCTGGCCCGTCAAATTGCGCAGAAATCAATGGTTTTGCTCAAAAACGAAGGAAACCTTCTCCCGCTTGATAAATCTATCAAGAAGTTAGCCGTAATCGGTCCTAATGCGGATTCAGTCCGCAACCTGATGGGGGATTACTCCTACCCCGCGCATGTTGAAACCTTGCTCGAAAATGATGCTTTTAACACGTTCGATGCTGAGAAACATGCTGACATCGAATTGGTGGATCGCCCGGTAGAAATGTACAGCATCCTCGAAAGCATCCAGCAAAAGGTGTCCAAGCAAACCGAAATTCTCTATGCGCCAGGCTGCGAAGTGAACGGCAGATCAACTGAAGGCTTTGCCGCAGCAGTGACGGCGGCGGAACAAGCGGATGTGGTTATTCTGGTCGTTGGCGGAAAATCCGGTCTGACAGACGATTGCACCTGCGGCGAAGCGCGGGATCGCGCTGATCTTAATCTGCCAGGGGTACAGGAACAGTTGGTACACGCTATCGGGGCAACGGGTAAACCGGTGGTGTTAGTTCTGGTCAACGGACGCCCATTGACGATTACATGGAGTGCCGAACATCTGCCGGCGATTGTCGAAGCATGGTTGCCGGGTGAAGAGGGCGCTAACGCGGTGGTTGATGTGTTGTTTGGCGACTACAATCCCGGTGGTAAATTGCCAATCACATTTCCACGTGCCGTCGGGCAGATTCCGATTTTCTATAACCACAAGCCTTCTGGGGGACGTTCGCATTGGAAAACAGATTATGTTGAAACCAGCGCCAAACCCCTGTTTCCCTTTGGCTTTGGGTTGAGTTATACGCAATTTGTGTTCGCCAACCTGCAACTTAGCACAGAAATAGTATCGGCGGCAGACACGGTTGAGATCAGCGTGGATGTTACCAATCAGGGTACGCGGCTGGGAGATGAGGTTGTGCAGCTTTATGTGCATTACACCGGGCCCAGTGTCACCCGCCCGGTTAAGGAATTGAAAGGCTTCCAGCGTGTAACCCTGGCAGCAGGGGAGACGCAGCAGGTCATATTCCCATTGGCGGTGAGTCAATTGGCATTTTATGATCAGGCCATGCAGCTTGTCGTGGAACCGGGTACAGTGCAGGTCATGCTTGGCAGTTCATCCGAAGATATTCATTGCACGAGTGAATTCAAGATCACTTGAGCAGCATCATTCCCCGCATGAAAAAAGGCGCGAGATCGTGCGATCCCGCGCCTGTCTACATTGGCTGAAAGTTACTTGACTGCGAGGCGTTCGATCAACGCCATCAAATCTTCAGCAGCGACTTCAACCGAGGATTCGCCATAAGCGATCTGCTGACCGATCAGTTCAAGTTCGTTCACAAATTCCTGGTCGTTCGGGAGGTTCGGACCCTGCGGAACCACGCGCCCAGTTTCGGCGATGGCATTGTAGAGACCATAAACGGCGGCATCAAGCGGGGTAGCTTTGTCAGCGATGGCCGCGCGTACAACCGGCGAGGAAGGCACACCACGATTGGTTTCGAGGATCGCGCCCGCTTCGGGATTGGTCACGAAGAAGTTAATGAACAGGGCTGCGGCTTCTTTGTTCTTGCTGTCTTTGCTCATTGCCAAGTATTGGCTCATCTGAATGGCATAGGCCGGGTCGCCGCCCATCGGAAGCGTAGTCATACCGAGTTCGTCGGTCATGGCTGCCTGATAGGATGCTACCTGGTTGCTCCACACCAGACCGATAGCCGCTTTGCCTGCGACGAGCGCTGAACTATCCGGGCCATCTTCGCTGTAA
>JAFGJA010000141.1 GCA_016929355.1 Anaerolineae bacterium
CGATCTTCATACGCCGAATCCAGCACCAGCAGTAGATCAAGGCGATCATAGTGCGCCAGCAGTTCCGCGAAATACGCCAGCAGATCGTCTGCGATCACGCCGCGATCCATCGCGTCAAACAGCAGGTGCGCATCATCCAGCACCAGCAGTAGATGCCGCCCACGCAGCGCCGCCATGGTCACGTCAAGGTATTCGTTACGGAACCATGCGCGCAGATCGGGCGCTTGGGCGTCAGTGCCATCATCCGGCCAATCCGGTAAGCGGTAGGTACTCGATCCCGCCGCTTCCAACGCGAGATGGATGTCATCCGTGATCGCAGCGAATAGGGCCGCTTCATGATCCAGCGTGACCGATCCAAGACTGACGATACATGGCACGTAGCGCTCATCAACTTGACTCGGCAGTTGGTGCAGCACGGCGCTTTTGCCCAACCCCCGCCGCCCGATCAAGACCAGCGCGTGATCATACGCGGCCCCGACAAGATGCTGCCGGAAAAAGGCGAAGACCGGCTCGCGCCCGACAAAATGCGCCGGATTCATCGCGGGTCGTAGTGGATTATAAGGATTCGAATCGGGAATCATGCGGCGGCCCCTTGCATGGCATAAGATCGGATACCTGCGGTTAGTGTATGCTGAGGGCGCGTTCAGGGCAAATAACGATGACGGCGGCCTGGCGCGCTTTTTGGGTTGCGAATTTTAGTGCGTAAAAATGCTCCTTAATGCAATCTGTATTGATCTTTTTACGAATTTCATGATACGATATAGATGAGCTCCAGGCGAGACAGAAAAAGTTTCTAAAAAGGGCCAAATTAAAATCTGAGCGGAGAGTGAAGCCGCCAGATTTGCCAAAAAATTTGACCAAAAAAATGAAACGAAAAAGAGTATGTCTCGCCTGTCACATTTTTTAGGGCAGCTAACCGAGTGCAGAATCGAAAATCGGACTATTGGGACCGATTTTTCGTTTGTGGGCGCGTGGATGCGGTCAGGTTTCAGCCCCCGCCGCGCATGGTTTTCTGCCGCATAAACGCGCTAACCCGTTCCACAACTACCTCATCATCACCTTCGATCACCAGGAGTTCGCGCGGAATATATAAACTGCCAACTTTAGCTGGTTCCATAACCGTCAACGAGGCCGACCAGCCGTCCCCGGTGAATCTCAGTATTTCGTTTGGACGATCCATGACTTCCTCAGCCCCGGCTTCCTGCAAATATTCCAACACGCAGGGACGAGGTAGATTGCGCAATTCATATATAATGCGCATGATCCACTACTCTCCTAACCCCCGGCGATTGGCGGCACGATGAATACCTCATCTTTGTCCGCGATCACGGTGTCCAATCCGTCCAGCCATTCGACATTGCGCCCACGCACGTAAATATGAACCAGTGTTGAGAGTTCGCCGTGTTCGTCCAGCAGTTTGGCCGCTAATGCAGGACTTTCGCCCCGAATGACCTCGATCAAATCGCGTACCGTACCGCCGCCGTTGAAGGGGACTTGCAGCTTTTTGCTGCCGACAACATCGCGCACAGTGGCAAATAATCTGATTGTTTTCATCGTCATTTTCCTCAGGATCATCAGGCATTTTATAGCACTATCAAGGCTGCGTTAAGGAAACACTGCGTCAAAAATGGGGTACTCTTCGAGCGAAGCAAAAAATTGAGGGGAACTGTTCAACGTGCCATAACCGAGTTCATAACCCTGATAAACATTGTTGCTGATTTGGCGAACGCTGTAAACGTATGTCATCTCGTCTACCCAGATGATGCTGCTGACTTCAATTCCCCCGCCTGCCACGTTTTGCCCTGGAAATCTAATTTCCTCGGCATCCGGTTGTCCGATGAAGAAAGCTGGGGGCGCGCCATAGCCGAACACAAAGCGATTGCCCGTCAGCAACCAGTGATCGGGGAAAAGCAAGCCCGCGACATCGACTTCGCGGTAGAGTTCGGACTGCGTGCCATCGAAACGCGCTACCATGAGCCTGCGTGGGCCTTGTTCTTGAGCGGTGCGCCGCGCCATATAGGTGATCCACTCACCGTCTGCCGAAAACGTGGGTAAGCTAAAATAGTCTGCGTCAACTGCGCCTGTCTGGATCGCCGCACCCTCAACCGGCAGCCACCACAGCGCCGTTTGTGTGCCCTGATCAGCCGTGCCATAGACCAGATCAACGGGTGGAATCGCCACGCGCAGCCCGGTGCTGTCCGGCAGCCAGCGCGGAGTCGGATACCAACGAGTTTCGCTGGCCGAAGCAACGGCAGGAAATTCGAGCACAACGGTGCGTTCGCGCGTGGCGAGGTCGTAAAATGCGATCTGCCCCGGTATTTGCGACGTTTCGCCGGGCGGCGCATACTGACCGGCTGTTGCCACCGCGAGGATGTAACCATCCGGGCTGATCGTGATCTGGCCGCCCGTACCATTGGGGAGCAGGTGGTCTGTGGTCCCGGTTTGGGCCGCCACGCGCCAGAGGTCATCGGCGGTCAGGGCGCTGATCCCGTCGCCCATGATGGTATTGAAATAGATCGTATCCGAATCCGGCCCCCACACAATTTGATTGAGGCGATGCGGTTGGTTGATGGTATCTGTTGCAGGTAAATTGGTCGCATCGATCAATTGGCGTTCGTTCGCGCCCGGCGTATCGGTGATCCACAGCGTGCGCGGATCGCCATCCGGTCCACGCAAAAAGGCGATCCACGCCCCATTCGGTGACACAAACGGGCGAATCACGCCGCCGCTCGCAATCCGGCGAATCGCTTGATCGCTGCTGCGCCACACAAACAGATCGCCGCCTGCCGCCCAGGTGACGATCAGGGGGGCATCGCTGCTTGGCGCGACGAGGGTAGGTATGGGCGTGGCGTCGGTATCGGTAGCGGCGTCTGTAGCCGGGTCTGAATCGGTGGTCATGGTGCAGGCGGTGAGCACGCAAAGGGCAAGGATCAGTAAGGGCAATGCAATGTTTACCTCACCCCCCAGCCCCCTCTCCATGCCATGGAGAGGGGGAGTCAGGTTGCGTGCGATTCCCCCTCTCCACCGGGTGGGGAGGGGGACAGGGGGAGGGGTTAACCAACGACGCGCAATCTGGATCATTCTTTGAAAACCGCCCATGAATTATCACCCCTTTGGCTTGCGCCCGACAAACGCGCTCGTATACCGGTCATCGCGCGCGGCGATAATCTGCCAGCCGGGAAAATGTGCCGGCAGTTCGCCCAACGCCAGCAAATGCGACGGATCACGGCCCGGATAGCGTTCCTGCTGGCGCACGTTGAGCGTTTCGTAAATCACGAGTCCGCCGGGCCGCACGCGCTCGCGGATGATCGGAAACAGGCGGCGATCCAGAAAGCGGAAGCCATACACCAGATCGTAAGCATAGCCGGGTAAGGGAAAATGATCGAGATCGGCGGCGATAAAGGTCAGATTGGTGAGATGGCGGCGTAGTTTTTCGGTTTGGGCGCGACGTAATGCTTCAAAACTGATGTCGATGGCATCAACCGTATAGCCCTGTTCGGCCAGCCAGAGCGCGCTGTAACCGAGGCCGCACGCTAATTCTAACGCGCGGCAGCCAGGGATAGCGGGCGGGGCGAACTGTTGCAACAGCGTATGTGCCCGTTTGCCCAATTGGTGTGAGGGATCGGCATAGCGCTGATCCCATTTTTGGCGATCATGGCGTGACATAGGCCAGTGCGGTTACTTTCGCCCCATATAAACCGGCTTATAATCCAGGGCGGCAGGCACGGCGTCCATCGCTTCTTTGTCACCGGGCATCAATGCCATACGCGGCGCACGCTGGCGCAGCCGGGATACCTGATAGGCGTCGCGTACTTCGTCCTGGGAGGGGGATCGCCAGTTATCCGGCAGGGTGAGCACGCTGATGATCGCGCGCACGCGCTGCCCGTTGAGGCTGTTCCAGGTATCCTGTCCGCCTCCCATAAACATGGCTTGCGCCTGGGCCTGTTCATCTTTGGTCGCGCCGGTTTTTTTGTGCATCCGGTTGAACAGTTTGCCGCTCATTTTCTGGAATAATTTGCTCGCTTGCGCCGGATCAGCGCCTTGATCTTCAGCTAACTGCCGGAGTTCAGGCGGCAGCGAATCGGCCCCCACCGCCATCACGGGCGGGCCATCATTTTCGATGGCTTCTACCGCGAGTTTCCCGGCGAAGGCATCGTGCAGCACCGTCGAAGACACACTCGCGCGCTTGTACGGTTCGAACGCGGCGGGATCGTCAACACGCGCGC